>JARDZI010000243.1 GCA_029240935.1 Clostridiales bacterium | reverse complement strand
AAGGGTGAAAACAAGGCAATGGAGCTTAAAGTGAAGGAAGCATATTACCTTGGAGTCCTTAAGGGAGTTGCGAAGCCAGATGGTAAGCAATTTTTGGCACTGGAATTAGAAATGAAAAATATAACAAAGGAGAAAATCCCATACCAGATACCAAGCTTTAACTCACATTTTTATGTTGGTGTTAATGAGAAGGGGATGTATCCTGCCTCTGATGCAACATGGCTTGCACAAACACCTATTGCACCCCCAGGAGAGCCTATGATACAAATAGAGCCAGGACAAACAGTAAGAGGAGCAATGATATTCCTAGTGCCTGATGGAACCATATTTCAGGAGTCCTTACATTATTATGATACTGTATATGGACATATTGGTGTTCCACTTATTGGACCAATGAGTCAGAAGACACTGGCAGTTACTAAAATGCCAACTGAACAGCCAGTGAATATTACTGATGCATTTTCTATGACTATTAAAGGAACAAGCTTAGAGCCTAAACTTGATGTGGTTCAGGCTGAGGATAACACCACATTTAGAGTAATAGACGCTGAGTTTAAAACTAAGGTCCAGGCTCTTTTAGATATTGAGCCTTCACAAAGATTATTGTTATCCCATGATACTGCACAGGGGCCACTTCTCACTAAAATGAGTGATGTAACTGCTGCAATACCCTTTGGGTTTATGAAACCAATAATGCTGGCACCTGGATCAAACAGTAATGTACGTATGGCATATCAAGTACCTAATGCTTTAGCCAATACAAAGACAGATATTATTGGGGATTTGAGGGATGGTACATTACAAGTTCCCTTAATTAAGGGAGCAGCTTATGGAACTCCTGTAAATAAACCAAAGTTAACCGGGGATGGCATGGAAATTAGGATAAACGACCTGGTAAGCCTTAATGGCATAGAAAAGTTTGGAGCAGAATATGTTCTTGCTGATGTAACTGTTTTTGATAAAAAAGATGGATTTGGAACCACAGGTTTTGGAGAGGCCTTTGCCCTTGTTAGAGATGATTATACTGCTGAAAATACCTCATCCGAAGTCCTGGTCAGCGAAATAGGACTTGGTGGCTTTGGAGATGGTAGTGGAGAATCTGAATATATTATTCAGCCTGACCCATTTGGGTCTCAACTCCTATTTTCAGTGAACGAAGATTTTGCAGTATTTGATGGTTCTTCTCGTAGAGGCTTAGTATTATTCCAGATACCAAGTGATGACACTGAACATAGCTGGACACTGCAATCCCCGTTCTTTAAGGCATTAAAGGAGCCTGTAAGAACAGGAGCCTATGAAAGCAGCGGGTTACTTGTTTACAAGACTGAAGTAGAAGGCTTTAACGATGATTTTGAAACTGAGCTTTCAGAGGCAATAAGAGTTGCTATTACCGGATATGAAATGACAAGAGCTGCAAGTGGGAAATCTAGTTATGTTAAGAGTGTAGGATTGTCAAATAATGAAGGGGTTAAAAATGAAATACCTGTTCCTACTGCTATATACAGTGGTGCAGAGAAGATTAAGAATGTTAAGAGTATTGATGATTTCAAGGATACAATGAAAGAGCTAAGCTGGCTTCCTTCTGCAGATAATCCATGGTTCTATAGATACTCAAGGGAAGCTGTGCTCACACAAGGCTGGGGCAATGAATGGGATTTAGTGAACCTGGCTGAAGGTCTTTTAGCTAAACTTGGATATCGCCCTGTTAAACGTATTGTTAAACTTACAGGTGCAGGAAGAGAAAAACTGTTAAAGCTTGGAGAAATAACAGAAAGTAATATAAAAGAGATACCTGCACTTTCATATGTTGATGATGATGGTAAGAGTAAACTATTTGTTGTACCATTTATGACTGACATAACAAAGCTTGAGGGCTTAGTATTTATGACTGCAGCGCAGGAGCCATTTAATCTAATGCAACAAACAGCCACAGTTAGAGTATCCATAAAGGGAGAACCCCTGGAGAAGGATGCAGCTTCACAAATAGGAGACGCTGCAGACGCACTTGGTGGAGGAGATGGTACTGGTACTTCATATGAATATATTGAGTTGTTCTCAAAGGAGCTGTTCTTACCTAATCTAAGCATGGATGCACTTGACATAGGTTATATAAATGTTGGAAAGGATAAGGGAGACATATATAAGGTAGGTATAAATACCCCCTCTGGATTTGTTTTTGGTGATGGATATATAGATGATGGAAAGTATAAGGCCCTGAGTATTCAAATAGGTGTAACCCTTCCAGGGCAAGACCTAATTCACGAAACAACTCTTAAGGAAGGGCAAACCTTAAAGGATTTAATTCATGCAATTGGTATTAATCTTCCCGACTTACCTGAGGATGCAGCAAAAGAGCTTGAGAAAGCAGCTGATAAAGCTTATAAAGGGGCAAAGAATCCTAATGAAAACTCTGCAATGCGCTGGTATACAAGAAGTGTTTTAGACAGGTTTATTGCTAACCAGAGCAAGTTTGATGAAAAGAATGCAAAAGCACTTGATGTAAGGCTTGGAAGGACCAACAAGGCTCGTTCCCTTGTGGTAACAGTAGGTATTAATGCAAAGGAAGAAAAGTTTACCACTAACGTAGATATTATGCAGGGAATAAATGATGTGCATAATGGTACAAATGAGGCACAGCGTGCTTATAACATTGGTGCAGGTCTATTCCTTTCCCAGCTTGAAGGTAGGGTTTTAAAAGCTGGTGCAAAGGTTGAAATAGCTGAAATTTGGGGGAAGGCCCCAGAGGACAGGACTTTCACTTTAGTTACTAGTGAAGAAACAAAGTATGAAGCTTTAGAAATAATGAAGGATTCAAATTATCCAGAAATACTGCTAAAGCATTTGGAAGAATCGGAGAAGATGTTTATAATCCCTGATAAACCTACGGTAATAGATGGTGAAGAACGTTGGGTGTGGCTTGAGATAGACCCTAACACCTACGAAACCATATCTGTGCTTGATACTGGAGAGCATGGAGGAATGGCTGAATATGTTGTAAACATGATGCCAAGTATGGAGGAATGTCGTGATTATATAGCAGGAGCATTTGTTGGAATTACAACATCTGTTTGGGCAGTGTCTGCATTTTCCCTTGAACTGGATGATTATAATGAAATTCTTAAAAATGCAGCAGCACTCGTGGATGCTATTGCTGGATATTTAGGATTTGTTATGCAGGGTGTAGATTTTGCAAAGAACCCGAGTATTTCAAAAACAGTATTTGAGTTATCCGAGGGTCCCTGCAAATTTGAAATGAAGGTCAACTCCAAGCTTAAATTAAGCGGAGAAACCGGACACAATTTTGATTTTGTTTCTGGCTTCAAGGAGGGAGCTGCCTTCTACTTCAAAAACGCAAAGAAAGGAAAATAGAAAAAAGGAAGCCTATGATTTTTATAGGCTTCTTTTTGTTTACTAATGCACCTACTTTGAGTTAAAATAGTATTATAATAATAAAGATAGAATTTACATAATGTTATGTTTGAAGTTATGGAGTTTAGGTAATGCCATAGCTACTCCAAGGAATTACAAAATTCATGGCTATCTTAACACAATGAAAGGAGACGTTTGAGAAATGATTATGAGCAGAAAAACAAAAACTGTAGTTACAATAATAATTTTAGCCACAGCAATGACCCTTATGTCAGGATGTAAAAACAAATCATCAATAAATGAAGAAAATCCTAAAGAACAAACAGAGCAAAATGACACTAATGAAGAGGGAAACAAGGAAGAGGATAGTGAAAAAGCTAAAGAAGTAAACATAGATGAATGGAAATTTGATGTACCTGAAGGATACGAGGTTGAAGAGAATAGTGGTCCATGGTATGAGAAAAGATATGCAAATAAAAATGGAGCAGTTCTTTTGTTTGGATATTATGCTCCGAACGCCCCAGATAACAAAACTGATAAGCAATTATTTGATGACCAGGTTAATAGTGAGAAGCAGGATCTAATAAACAGATATGGCAATGGTGAGATAACATATCAGGATATAAATAGTGATAAAATGTACATAACTACTTATTATGAAACAAGAGATTTAAAGGTACTAAAAAGAAGTATGGTTCAAGGACAAGTTTGGAAAAAAATAAATATTGAAATACCAATTAGTGAAAATGAGAAGGATTTTGAGAGTATACTTGATATTATAAAATAAAAAATAAGACCTTTGAAAACATAGTGTTTTCAAAGGTCTTTTGGTTTTTCTAAGAGGATTTGAGCCTTCACATATGATAAGAACAACAGACTCATTTTAACAAAAGACACTGAACTGCATACTATAGGTCAGAGTTGTGACTAATAATATACCAAATATTGTAATAATTGGGTATCTATATGATATAATATATACGTATAGTGACGGAAAGAAATATGTAGGAGAATCTTCAAAGGATTCAAAGGGAAACTTAACTTTAAAATACTATGACAGCCTTGGAAGCTTACAGAACAAGTAAATGGTAATATTTTATTGACTATGATAGACATACGAAATCGGCAGTGATAAGATTACCTCAATAATTTGCAAAATAGTAAATTTGGAGGTGTGAAATTGTATATAAGAAAAGGTAGAACACTTGTGATTATTTTGTTAGTTGGTGTAATATTTCTCATTACACTTATGGTAATTAGCAGTAAAAACAGCATCAATAAAGAAAGCATAATAAAAAGTTTTAATGATAATTATGGAATTTTCTCAGATATGGAAAAATATATTTCTGAACAAAAAAGCATTATATCAGTGTATAAAGACAAAGAAGAGATTATTTTTAGGTTTGATGGGGAAGTTAGTAATACTAATAATTCTTCTGTGAATAATCAGGCAGAATACATAATTAATAAACTACACTTTGAAAGTATAATAGAAGGGAATGGCCCAGCACTGCAGGGTGTAATAGTGTTTGAGAGAGGTACAACTAATGGATTAGAACAAGGGATAGTATACATTGATGATGACAGTGGTGGATATGGTGGTATAATGATTAAAATAAGAGATCGATGGTATTATTATTCTATTGGATATGTATAATAAATTTCAACAGATGCAATATGTTAACGGCTGTTGTCTTAACGGTGACCGCCTTTTTAACCCATGTATTTAATTCTACAAAATCGGGAATAATTTGAATTTTGTTGAGGCTATAAAAGTTATATCTATGCAAAAGAAGGACAATCCATGCTAAGTAATAAAAGTAAATATTCAGATGAGATGAGAGAAGGATCTACAAGCTATATCACGGAAAGTGAAGAAATTAGTGGTAAATGGGATTGTTATATGACAAGGAATATTCGACACTAGATGGATCATGCTGGAGTAAAATGGAGATGCTTTTATAGATTTTTTGATAAAGTGAAGGGAGAAGGATATGTTAGTTAATAAAAAATCTATTTTAACGATCTTTATTATTACTATAATCTCAATTTTATTTATTATTATCATAAATGAGGTAGTATATGATAATAAAGACGTAAGCAAAATAATCAGATCCTTTG
>JARDZI010000242.1 GCA_029240935.1 Clostridiales bacterium | reverse complement strand
TGTAGATATGCAGGTGGTATTAACCATTGGAATTTAATAAAGTAAGCAACAAATATCGATACATTAATAAAAATAATATCAAGACCTACAAGTGCCGCCTGTTTAAACTGTCTTTTCATGCTTTTCCCTCCTTAGTGAACATAACTATTATACTCCAATACTTTAGAAGAGTAAAATATAAAATGTAGTGGCAGGCTTCCATGCCTGCTTCTGTCTGGATTCTGTTATGAGCAGGCGTGGAAGCCTGCCACTACAATGTTAAATCTTTAATGCATTATATATAGATATACGATATAAAAAACAGAAAGGATGCAGAAATAATAAATATTTCTACATCCTTTTACTTTATTCTATCCCCTACTTCAGTTTCTCATTAATCTTCTTTACAACAGCTGCATCTACAACTCCTGTTTGGCTCATTCCGTTGGCTTTTTGAAATGCTTTAACTGAGGTTTGGGTTACTGTTCCGAAGTAGTTGGTTATACTGCTGTAGGTAAATACTCCAAGCTTTTTCAATGCCTCCTGAAGCTGCTTTACATCAGTTCCCGACATTCCTATTTTTAATGTTCTGGTGGTTGTAAAAGCTGGGGCTGTAACTGGTGGTGTTGTTGGAGTTTGGCTCACAGTTCCTGCTTTTGCAACTAGTGCAGAGTTTATTGCTGTTGCAGTTTTACTGTCCACAATTCCATTTGTCGCTAATCCACTTTTCTTTTGAATTCCAGTTACTGCATACACCGTTGCATCTCCAAAGTATGTGGTAAAGGATTGATAGTTAAAGTATCCAAGAGCTTTCAGTGCTTCCTGAAGCTGTTTAACATCATTTCCACTAACACCCTTTTTTAAAGTTCTAGATATTGTAAACACCGGTGTTACAGCTGCAGGAGGCGGCGGTGCTGGAGTTTGGTTAACATTTTCTGACTTTACAATTAATGCAGAGTTTATTGCTGCTGCTGTTTTGCTGTCCACAGAACCATTTGCATACAATCCGCTTTTCTTTTGAAAAGCGGATACTGCTGAAGCTGTTACAGCTCCATAATAGTTTGTAATGGATGAATAATTAAAGTAACCAAGAGTTTTTAGTGCCTCTTGAAGTGCCTTAACATCATTGCCAGTGACTCCCGTTGTCAGATTTCTAGTTATAGAAAACTTTACTGTTGTTACGGGAGTTGTTGAAGGTTTTCCCTCAGCATTAACCATTATTTTCATTTCTGTCATATCATCATAGGTTTTAGCACTTGCCTTATCCTTAATAGATACATAAAGAGTATACTCGCCAACTAATTGAGGAGTAAATGTAAAGGTAGGTACATCCGCTGTTCCTAAATGAAATATTATATGGTCCTTCTCAGCCTCAAATGAATACTGTACCCCAGCTGAGGCTCCTCCATTTATTTCTACATTTACCGTAACTGGTTTATTTACTTCAACCTTCTCATTTAATACATTTATACCTGAGATCTCTAGTAAGCTTATTGCCGAGAAGTTTACAGTCTTATGCTCATCATATTCCTTTGATGAATTAACATCCTTAATATATAGATTAACTGTAAAGTATCCTGCCCTATCAACCTTATAGGATGCATTAGAATCATTTGTATAATCCCTTGTATAAACAACCTGACCGTTAACCCCTACAGTATATTTATATAATGTATTTGCTGTTGATGCTTTAGCAGTAAAGTTCACAGTATCGCCAACATAGGCTTCATATTTGCTAATTGAGAACCCTTCAATAACATCTGCAACACGTTTCAATTCTGACCCTGCATAATAAAAACTAAGTATTTCATCATATTTTTGTCCTGAATTTGCTCTATTTTTAGCTCCTATCTGGCTTAGTCCAATTCCATGCCCATTTCCCATTCCAGAAAAGGTATATGTATCTATTGTTGCATCATATGTAACATCATATAAAGAGCTAGCAAAGGATAAAAAGGTCCTTGCCTTTTCCTTAGTAATATTTTTAATACACTCTACTCCATTCAAATCTGCATATACAATTTCAATGCTCCCAACCCTTGTGCTTTCATTCCTCTGAATAGTATCAATATTAAGTCTTATAAATCTGTCCTCTTCAGTTAGTAATCCCTTACTTTTCAGTTTGGTATCAATATCAACTGTTGTATAATTTTTATCACCACTAGACCATTTTGTTACATCAAAACTATCTTCTCTTACCTGTAAATAAGGAATATCTGTCCCCCATGCATTTTTTGAGCTTTCAACATAACCACCATTACTTGCTGAATAAAAACCTGAAACAAGGCTATCGTTATATACAAGAATCATACCCTTTGTTTCTTCAACAGCTCTTATTACATTTCCATAAGCAGAATTATATCCTCTATATACTTGATCGCTTGTGCCATCACTTAAATCATAACCTTCACTACTATGCTTATCTATGTTTGCAAGAGCATAATTTCTAGCAGCAACAGCTTGAGACTTAAGAGCTTCTAATGGATAGGAGTTAGACATCTCAAAACCAACAACGCCTTTAAGATATGTTTCAATATCAACCAGATTAATTGGGAGTATATTACCATCTGCTAGTGCTTTAAATATAATACTTCCAAGAAAATTATATTTCTTTGCTCCATATTGAAGTGTAATTGTACTAGCTAAGCTGTCAGGTACAAAAGTAATCTCACTATACTCTATATTATTAAATAGAATTTTCCCATTAGATTGGCTCAATATGAAGCTTGTCCCTGATGTAACCACATCACTTCCTGCTCTATAATTTCCATTAAAGGTTACATTTAAGGATGTAGTCATCATGTTTTTAAGACCTATTCTTAAGGTTCTGCTATAAGATTCCTTTAAATCTTTTTTTGCCCCAAAGGCTGTTGTTGAAAATAAAACAAAAAATGCTGTAAAAAGTGCTATGATCCTTCTTTTCACTAAGTCACCCCCTAAAATATTTCTTATATTAGCATTATATAACAAAAATACCTGTCCTTCAACAAAAGGACAGGTAATATATCCATTAATTCTAGGAAACTTAATTCCCATAAATAAACCCCAAAATTTTTTCTCTATTCTTCTCTAAATCAGGAACCAAAACTGCCATTCCCCTTATACTTTGACTCTTATATGTTCCATCAACGGGTAATCTGTATTGTTCAATATTTTCTGTCTTAAACCTGACTCCCTTTAGTGCAAGCTTTAAGACCTCCCCAACAGAAAGGCTTGTTTTAACAAAAGGCAGTAGTGTTGAAATAGTTTTAGGAAGTTTTTTGATTCCATCCTGTTTAACCTTCCTAAATATTTCATTTAACACCCTTCTTTGCCTTTCAGTTCTTTCATAATCAGCGTGCCCCGCATATCGTATTCTGCAGTATGCAACTGCCTGTCTACCATTTAAGGTTTGATTTCCTTCATTAACTTTAGGTGATTTATTTCCGGTTAAAGAATCAATTTCTTCTTCATAAATATTTAAAACCTTTGCTTCAGCAGCTGAAACAGTTATTTTAATTCCACCAATAGTATCAATCAGTTTTTCAAGTCCAAAAAAATCCACCATAACATAATCCTTAATATTGAGTCCAAAATTTGTGTTTATTGTATTTATAGCAAGTGGTGCCCCTCCAAATGCATATGCTGAATTTATTCTGTTATTTCCCTTACCTGGAATAGGTATATACATATCCCTCATTAGGGATGTAACCTTTATTTTTTGTTTCTTTTCATCAATTGATATAACCATTATACTGTCTGATCTTGAACTTTCATTTGGGTTCCTTCTATCAAGACCGAAAAATGCTATATTAATAACACCACTGTTTTTTATTTTATTTACATCAATCTGTGTTTTAGGAACTAATTTTTTTGGTACAGATTGATTTACAGGTGGTTTTTTTCTAATTGGTGCAATATCTGAGCACCATTTATTACTAAAACCATTTGAATTTTCCATACTAATTCTAAACATATTAACATTTTGGGAAGGTGCCCCATATGCAATTTTTGATAAATTAAAATACCTGTTAGTATCTCCACAAAGTATGCCAATTAAAAAAATAATTGTTAATATAAAATTAATACCCTTTTTCATAAACCTCACACCCAATTTTTTATATTTCATTTAAATCTGCTTTATTGTAAAAAGAGATTTATAATGATATACTCTATTTATATTTTACATTTTATTCCTTTTTAATACTAGGGGGGTTTTTATGAATAAGCATCAAAAATTTTTTTCATCACTTTTATCAGCTGCATTGAGGAATATAGATATAAAAAATATTGGTATAAAAGATGTGGATTGGGAAGGAATCTATAAGGAAGCAATTGCTCATCAAGTACATACAATTATATATCCACTAGTAAGAGCTCTCATTCCTAAGGATCCTATTAATGATATTTTGATTTCCAAATGGAAAAAAGAAGTACTATTATCTGGAATGACACAAATTCAACATGTAGAGCAAATAGGTAGATTATTTATTGAATTTAACAAAGAGGAAATACCCTTTATTGCACTTAAGGGTTTAATACTAAGGGAACTGTATCCAAATCCAGAAATGAGAACTATGGGAGATGGAGATATATTAATTGAGAAGAATCATATGAGGGAAGCAGAGAAAATACTACTAAGTAATGGATATAAAAAACTAAGTGATGATACAAAACATATACATTTTGTACATAAAAATCATTTAAGTATTGAGCTTCATCATCATCTTATAAATAAAAGATTAAACAAAGAAAAGATTAGTGAATTTGAAGATAGAGTTTGGAAAAATGCAAGAATTGGTGTTGTATGCAGTAAACCAGCTCATATTCTTTCAAATGAGGATCAAATACTACATCTATGCCTTCATATGGCAGTACATTTATCCTCCTCTGGTTTTGGGCTTAGACAGCTCTGTGACCTTTCTGTAGAAATAGAATCCAAAAAAAATGAGATTGACTGGAATGATGTATTTCAAGAAACTAACAAATATGGTATTACTACATTTGTAACTTCATTATTTATAATATGTAATAAGTTATTAAAAAATGATATCCCTAGGCCTTATCAAGGCATATATATAGATGAGCCCTACATAGAATGCCTGATTGAGGATATTTTTTCAGCAGGTAATTTTGGTAGGAAATTAAATGGAAGAAAAATATTTGTCATACAGCAGCCTTATCTGAAATACAATGACTCTGGTTACTTGGAAAATAGTTTGTATAGTATTATTCACATGCTTTTCCCGTCTAGAAATAAATTAGGAGAAAGATACGCATATGCAAAAAAATATCCTTTCCTTGTTTTTGCTGCATGGGTACATAGAATAATACTTGGAATCTTTAGGAAGGATTTTAATATGTCTGAAAAAAAATCCTTTTTAATTCCTAATTCAACTTCATCTGTTCTAATACAATATATTAAATTGCTTCACTGGATGGATTTAAAATAATGTCACCATCATACTCAATTATTTTGCCTGCTTTCAATTTCAATACTTTATTACAGGTTTTCATAACAGACACTCTATGGGTAATTATGATACAGGTTGGATTATCTTTT
>JARDZI010000241.1 GCA_029240935.1 Clostridiales bacterium | reverse complement strand
AAAAAAAGTCTGTATAATAGAAAAAAGCGCTGAGGATTTCTTCCACAGGATTATCCTTGGTAAAGGAAACGGATGTAAGCTCTGTAATCATATCCTCAATCATATCAAGACGTAAAGCCCACAGGAGAGCATTCAGATCCTTAAAATAATAATAAAGATTGGTATGGGAGTAGCCTGTTACATCAGCCAAATATCTAACAGTAACAGCTTCATAGCCCTTATCATGGATAATGTCTTTTGCAGCTTGAATGATTTCATTTTGGGTACGTTCTTTCTTTGTCTGTTTCATATAACCTCCGAAAATTTTAACTTAGTTAAAATAATTAAACTTAGTTAAAATATACAACCTAATAATAAACATGTCAAGGGTTTTTAAAAAATAATTAAATGCTTTTTATGTTTTTTTATATTCTTATTTCTTCCCTTTATAGAAAACTTCAAGAAGGATCTGAGGGACACAAGGAATCAACTAACAAAATTAGTACCAAGCAAGTCAAACCAGATAAGTAATACCTGTCCAATATAGATTATATGCTAAAACGTAATCAAGTATTATTAATCGCTATGAATATTCATTATGTAAGAATGATGACTACAGGACTTTATAGATGAGTTAAGGAGAAGGTATATTCAGGATGAGGGAGCAGAAATATGGTTAATTGTAAAAAAGACGATTAGGAAATTAAAATATTTCTGATTGTCTTTTTTATTATATATTTAAAATAATTTTATTTTAATAGAAATAAATGGAAAAGTTAGTTTTAAAAATTAAATATGGAGGAAATATGCTATAATGGAGGAGTCATATGATATGGTTCTGTCTGTAAAATGCAAGGGTTATAATATAAATGAGGTTTGGGAATGTCCATTGAGTATAGGCTGCATACCTTCAGGGATCATTCGAAATTTGAAAAATTTTAAAGTTAATTAAAGATGTAGGGGTAAGTTATCAGAGGGATGTATTTAATAGTTTTTTATTAAATAAAGAGGAGGAATTATATAATGATTAACAGTACAAAAAGAAATCGATACTTCTTTGGACTTGGAACAGTTGGTAGAGATATGCTCTATTCCATGGTAAGTATGTATCTGCTTGTTTATTTGACCGAGATACTTAATCTTCCTGACTCCACAATGTGGTGGATGACAGGGGTGTTCACAGTTTTGCGTATATTTGATGCAGTGAATGATCCATTTATGGGCTTTCTTGTGGACAACACACGCTCTCGCTATGGCAAGTTTAAACCTTGGATAGCTATAGGAGGTTTATTTGGAGGTATTTTGACAGTGTTGCTTTTTACTGATTTAGGATTGGCAGGCTCAGGTTATGTAATTTCATTCGCAATTATATATTTGTTGTGGGATTTTATTTATGGTGCTAACGATATTGCTTATTGGTCTATGCTTCCTTCCTTAACAATCAACCAGAAGGAAAGGGAAAAGACAGGTTCCTTTGCAAGAATCTGCGCCAATGTTGGAATGTACATAGTGGTGGTGGGAATCCTTCCTATGACTAGAGCTCTTGGTAGCGATAAAAAAGCTTGGTTCATATTCGCTTTGGGAATTGTAGTCATCATGTGGGCGTTTTTGTGTTTTACTCTCTTTGGTGTAAAGGAAAACCGCAGCATGTACAAAAGTGAAGAAAATACCTCACTAAAGGAGATGTTTTCAGTACTCTTTAAAAACGACCAACTTTTGTTCACTGCAATTTCCATGGCTTTGTTTATGATAGGATACTGTACTACCACAAGCTTTGGTGTGTACTACTTCAAGTACGCTTTTAAAAATGAAGGTATGTATTCGGTGTTTGCAGGGATTTTAGGTATATCCCAGCTTTTAGCACTCACTAGCTTCAATATCTTCTCTAAAAAATACAGCCGAAAGCAGCTTTATGCCTTTTCCACAGTATTAGTTGTGATTGGATATATAATCTTTTTCTTTTCACCAATGAATATGTTATACATTGGACTAGCTGGTGTACTAATATTTGTAGGACAAGCCTTTATACAATTATTAATGCTTATGTTCCTCACTGACACCGTAGAGTATGGGCAGTGGAAACTAGGCCGTCGCAATGAGAGTATTACCTTTTCAGTTCAGCCCTTTATTAACAAGATTGGCGGTGCAATTGCCAGTGGTATTGTTGGAGCTACCCTTATTATTTCTGGTATAAATTCAGCAGCCTCACCTGAGAATGTAACTGCTAAGGGATTGATGATTATGAAACTCTCAATGTTAATATTACCACTTATCCTTATTGTGATAGGTTACCTGGTGTACCACTTTAAGTTTAAGATTGACAAAGAAATGTTTGACAAGATTGTGGTAGACCTATCTAAGAGAGGGGATTTACAAACAACTGGGAGGGACTAATTATGTTAACAATAGATAACCGAATTAAAGATATATATTCCAATCCTGTTGGTCATGATATCATTAAAAAAATGTTACTGCAGATGGGACATAGTGACATTATTATTAAAAACCCTGTAGTTGGGAACATTAAGTTGAAGGCTCTACCAAAGCTATTTAGTGGATACTTTGACAAGGATTTTCTAGATACCCTCCTTGAAATTCTAAATAGTGAGCCTGATACTCCATGTAAGGATGACTGTTCAGTGACACATGTCTGGTGGAAGGAAGCTGTGTTTTATCAAATATATCCACGAAGCTTTAAAGATAGTAATGGAGACGGCATTGGTGACCTAGGTGGTATACTCGAAAAGCTTGATTATCTAAAAAAGCTTGGAGTTGATGCTATATGGCTTTCACCTATTTATGATTCTCCTAATGATGATAATGGTTATGATATTCGGGACTACCGCAAAATTATGAGGGAGTTCGGCAGAATGGAGGACTTTGATAAATTACTAGAGGGTATTCACTCAAGAGGTATGAGACTCATAATGGATTTGGTTGTAAATCATACCTCTGATGAACATGAGTGGTTCCAAAAGGCAATCAAGGAACCAGATTCTGAGTTTGGCAGCTATTATATATTTAGAGATGAACCTAACAACTGGACTTCATTTTTTGGCGGCAGTGCTTGGAGGTATTTTAAGGTACGGAATCAATATGCTTTGCATCTGTTTTCAGAAAAGCAAATGGATCTTAACTGGGAGAACCCCATACTTCGTAATGAGATAAAAGATATGGTGGGCTGGTGGCTTGAAAAAGGAGTAGATGGCTTCCGGATGGATGTTGTAAACTACATCTCAAAACGTGAAGGTCTACCAGCTGGAAATGAGAAAGTTGGTGCTCTTATGGGGTTTAAGGGGGTAGAGCATTATTTTTACGGCCCCCGACTTCATGAATATTTAAGAGAATTGAAAAGTGAGGCATTTGCTCCTTTTGATGCCTTCTCAGTAGGTGAGGCTCCAGGTATTGGAATTGAATTAAGTAAGCTACTCACAGCTGATTATAGAGAGGAGCTAGATATGGTGTTCACATTTGATCACCTCGAAACTCCAGGACATGTTCGTTTTGACGATTATAAATATGATCTTAATTACTATAAGGAGTACATGATACATTGGATGGAAAACTATAGTAACAATTGCTGGTCTTCACTCTTTTACGAAAACCACGATAATCCACGTATGATATCAAAGGTTGATAATGACCCAATTTACCGAAAAGTACTGGCAAAGCTCCTTGCAACAATGCAGCTTACTCTTAGAGGAACTCCTTTTATCTATCAAGGTCAGGAACTTGGTATGGTTAATAATCAGTTTAACTCAATGGAAGAATTGCGAGATGTGGAGAGCCTCAACAAATATACTGAATTAAATGAAATAATGAGTGAAGCTGAGGCCTTTAAGAGAATTTTAGCTGGTACCAGAGATCATGCTCGTACACCTATGCAATGGACAAGGGATAATTATGCAGGCTTTTCCGATGTGGAGCCCTGGATAGGAACCGACGAGGACTATAAAATTTGCAATGCAGCAGAGGAAATACACGATGAGGACTCGGTCTGGAGCTTTTATCATACACTTATCACACTCAGAAAAGAGTACTCTGGACTAATTTATGGAGATATTGATATAGTTAATAAACGGATAAAAGATCTATTTACTTACTATCGTAGGAGTGATAATGAAACATTTTATATAGAATGTAATCTCAGTAGAAAAACCCAAAAACGCAAAGGCAAACTGCCAGATGGTGTGCTCTTGATTTCTAATTATTCGGAAGTATCAGAGTTACAGCTTAGACCATATGAAGCAGTTATATGGATGATTAATAAGGACAATTAATGAGAAAATGGTAAAATGATATGTATGCTGACCTATTGAGGTAAGCAAATAATAAAATCCTTTAATCCAGTGAGTCAACTCAATTGTGGATTAAAGGATTTTATTATTGATATGTAATTTCTAATTATTTACTAATTTGCTTACCGGTAATGTATTCAAATGTCAAAGCTAGACCAATCCTTCCTCCACCAACCCAGTATGCATTTGCACTTGGTGCTGCAATACAGTTGCTTCCATCATAGAGACCTGGGATTGGTTTGTTGCTAACAAAGTCAGTTACTTAGTTTTTTCCTCTGGACTGGGTTCAGTGGATTGTGAAAGGATTGAGGATTGTGCTATTTCTTGTAGTTTAGTGTTTTCTAATATAAGTGTTTGGTTTTCAGTGGTCAGCTTTTTAATCTGTTTTTTCAGTTTAAAATGTTTTACAAAGCCAAGCATTGCAGCAATTATAGCTCCTAAAGCAGTAGAAATAAAGATAATTAGAGCTAAGGAGAGCTCATATTTTGCAAAGAAAAATCTAACAGGAACTGCAGCCGCGTTTGTAACTGCAAATATTACTACTATAATAGCTGCTATTAAAGATAAAATAAAATATAGCTGCATATCTATTACCTCCATATGTATGTTTAATTCAATTATACTTATATGCTAAAAAAGTAGCAAGTATATGTTAAGTGATGCAGTTTAAGATGTTTTCAATACTTCATTTTTTATTTTTTGCAATACAAAGGTACTTTCCCATTATTAATGAATATTATAAATATAGTATTAATAAAATGGTAGGAGAGGCATTTATGGAAAGACAAAGGAAACTTGTTTGCAATAGAGTTCAAAGGATAATAGGGGATTTGAACAACTATACAGATAATTTGTATCTTACACCATGTATGTATTCGAGGAATATGATACTTAATCAACTGAAAAGTAAAATTCAAGAGCTGCAGTTTTTAAGTAGTATGATATGTACTCAAGATGTTCCTTTACCTTTGAGCAGCCCACAAAGTTCATCTACACAAAGGCTACCAACACAAAGTACATTTACATTAGAGGAATTATCAAAATACAATGGGAAAAATGGTAACCCAGCATATGTTGCTGTAAATGGCACTGTATATGATGTAACAAATAATGCTGGGTGGGCAGCAGCTACACATTTTGGGCTAAGTGCAGGAAAAGATTTATCAAATGAATTTGCATCTTGCCATGGAGGTCAGCAGATATTAAGCAGATTAAATGTTGTTGGGAGGTTGGTATCATAAATAAT
>JARDZI010000240.1 GCA_029240935.1 Clostridiales bacterium | reverse complement strand
TTAAAGCTGGTGACATTTCAGACACATATCCCGTAGATTTTCTTGACGCTGGACTCAGAACACTTATTATCCCGATTTCACAGTTTGAAAAAGAGGTTTCAATCTTTCCCAATGAGGCACAGCTAAAAAAATTCTGCATTGACAAGGGCATCGATATAATACTTATTTTTAGCAAAGAAGCCTCATCCCGAGAGTTTATTGCCCATACAAGAGTTTTTGCCCCAAAATTCGGTTACCTGGAAGATCCAGCCACAGGCTCCGGGAACAGTGCTTTCGGGAATTACATGATAAAGAACAACATTTGGGATGGTAATCCTATCTCAATTGAGCAAGGCGGAAATGACATAATTTATAATGCTGTGAAACTGACTACTGCCGATGGCAATATATTGTTTGGAGGTAGTGCCACACTGCGTATTGAAGGCAGTTATTACTTATGATGTAATTACACATGATGAGCACAATCTGTGTAAATTAAGTCGTATTTTTATATAATATTAACCTGATAAAAAATCCCTGGATGTCTGCTTATCACCCAGGGGTTTATATTTATATAAATATTCACTTTACTTTTTCAAAAAATAAAATTGGCTCCTTGGAGAGGGCTCGAACCTCCAACCCCTCGGTTAACAGCCGAGTGCTCTACCATTGAGCTACCAAGGAACACTTACATAAATAATTATATCATTTTTATTGGATTTTGCAATATCTATTTTCCCCTTAATCTTATAATTCTTATTCTTATTGTAACCTTTAATCGAATTATAATACATGCTACATATACCCATCCAACATTTCACAAATTCTTAACAATAAGTAAACACCATTTTAATATATAGGTTGTATTATCAAATTATAAGGTTCCCCCCTTTTTACATAGATATCAACAATGCAGAGGTGACAGCTTGGATATGCTGCAGATAGATAAGGAATTGAAAAGGCAGCAAGAAAAAAAGGTCAATTCTTTAAGCAACTAAAGAATTGACCTTTATCTTTATTATTTTAATGGCTTCATAGTCGGGAATAATAATACGTCCCTAATTGAGTATGCATTAGTTAAGAACATTACAATTCTATCAATTCCAATTCCAAGTCCACCAGTAGGTGGCATGCCTATTTCAAGAGAATTAACAAAATCATCATCCATTGCATATGCCTCATCATCACCTAATTCCGCTTCCTTTGCCTGCTGAAGGAATCTTTCCTTTTGGTCAATAGGGTCGTTCAATTCTGAGTATGCATTTCCTATTTCCCTTGCATATACAAAGGCTTCAAACCTTTCAGTCATTGTTGGATCATCCTTTTTCTTCTTTGTTAAAGGAGAAATTTCAATAGGATAGTCCATGAGGAATGTTGGCTGTATAAAATGCTTTTCACCATATGCTTCAAAGGCTGCATTTAAAATATCTCCCTTTGAGCAGTCTGATAACTTTTTCTTTAGCTCATCATGAAGCTTTAATCTAACAGCAACTTCCCTTGCTTCCTCATCTGTTTTAATTTCATTAAAATCTACTCCAGCATATTCCTTAACAGCTTCCTTCATTGTAATTCTTCTCCATGGAGGAGCAAAGTCAATTTCAGTTCCCTGGTAGTTAACCTTTGTTGTACCATGTATTTCCTTACATACGTATGCTATCATGTTTTCAATTAATTCCATCATGTCATTATAGTCAGCATATGCCTGATATAGCTCAATCATAGTAAATTCAGGATTATGTCTTATATCTATACCTTCATTTCTGAAGTCCTTCCCCATCTCGTATACCCTTTCAAAGCCACCAACAATAAGCCTCTTTAAATAAAGCTCTGTTGCGATTCTCAAATGGAAATCAATATCTAATGCGTTACTATGTGTAACAAATGGCCTCGCAGCAGCACCACTGGCGATTGTTGATAATATTGGAGTCTCTACCTCAATATAATCCCTTTCATCAAGGAATTTTCTAATTAATTTAATAATCTGAGTTCTCTTTAAAAAAGTATCCTTCACTTCAGGATTAACAATAAGGTCTACATATCTTTGTCTATATCTTAAATCAGGGTCCTTCAATCCATGCCACTTTTCTGGAAGTGGTCTAAGGGACTTTGTAAGAAGTGTAAAGTCCTTAACATGAATTGTAACTTCTCCTGTCTTAGTTTTAAATACAGTACCTTCAACCCCTATAATATCTCCTAAGTCCAAGGTTTTAAAAAACTTAAGCTTTTCCTCTCCAACATCATCTATTTTTACATAAAGTTGAAGTTTACCTTCTCTGTCATGTATATCTGAAAACCCTGCCTTACCATGAACTCTTTTTGACATAAGTCTTCCAGCTACGTTAACATCTTTGCCTTCTAGTTCCTCATACTTATCATTTACATCACGAGATGAGTGGGTTCTTCCATACTTAACTATTTCAAAGGGATCCTGTCCCTTTTCCTTTAATTCCTCTAACTTTTGAATTCTTTGCTGCATTAGCTCATTATATTCATGCTCAAGCTTTTCAAGTTCAACTTGATTTAATTCATCATTTGCCATATGTTACCCTCCACACTTTTCTTTTCCTTTAATTATTTCGAGGTATTCCTTCTAATTTGAATTACCTCATAGGTACATGTTCCATCTGGAACCTGTATTTCAACCTTTTCGCCAACCTTCTTGCCAAGCAAACCTCTTCCTATAGGAGCTTCGTTTGATATTTTCATTTTACTTGGATCTGCTTCAGCTGAGCCTACTATAGTAAACTCCATTTCATCACCATATTCTAAATCCTTAACTTTTATAATCGCACCAACTGATACAACATCAGTTTTTATATCATCATCATCAATTATCTTTGCGTTCTTTAGCATATTTTCAAGAGTTGCTATTCTTCCCTCAACAAAAGCCTGCTCATTTTTTGCTTCATCGTATTCTGCATTTTCGCTTAAATCTCCAAAGGATATGGCTGTTTTTATTTTTTGAGTAACTTCCTTTCTTTTGACTGTTTTTAAATGTTCCAGCTCATCCTCAACTTTTTTTACTCCCTCATAGGTTAGGATTACCTGCTTATTCTCGCCCATGTCTTTTTCTCTCCTTTAATTCGTTATTAACCATAGAAAATTCCTTAAATTTAATATTTGATATGTAAATTTAAAAAAGAATATCTAATTATAATTAGAATTCTCCTTAATATCCATAAGGATTTTATTAAATCTTTTCACGGCTTTTGTTATAGAATATTATATGCTGAAGCATATAATATATAACTCAAACTTAACTCACAGGTGAAATTAACAACAAGCACCATAAAATAAGTTTTACAGTGCTTGCTACGTTTTTCATTAGCTGTTATTATAAACCACCAATGCAATATTGTCAATCATTTTATTCCATGGTAAATACTTACATGCTTATATCTATCACTTAAATAGTATAAATCCAATAATTATCTTTCTAGTATCTTCAAGTTTCTTTTTTTTATGCTCTTAATTGAAAAACCTTCTTTTTCTGCACTATTCCAAAGTGGTTCTTTATTTATCACATCAATATATCCCTGTGCATATAATGGATCCATGTCACCATCCCCCTTATAGCTTATACTTATATCATCAAACCACCACTCGGTTTTCGGAGGAGTCATATACCTAAAATATAGCATAGGTCTATTAAGCTCTGCCAAGTATTTATGATACTTATTATCCGATGCTATTACCACAATATCTGCTCTTTCAGCAGCCTTAACTGCATCTTCAATAACTGCAACAGATGTTCCATATCTCATCAATGCAAAATCTACTTCCTCTATAAGTTCCTTTTTTCTATCTGTTACAAGTAAAATACGCTTGGCTATAGGCAGCAGTAGTCTAAATGCATTACGCCCTTCATATGTTGCAGCATCTGCGATTACTACCTCGTTTAGTCTTACATCACACCCTAGACTTACAGTTAGAAAGTCCAAAGCTCTGATAAGTCCAGAGTGATAAAAAAAAGGATTATATCGAATGTTAAAGTCCCTTGAAACTACATGGCCATATTTTTTCATGCCAATTTTTTGTGCAGTTTTTATTTTCATATTTTCAAAGCCAATAGGTATATTTATGTTACCACCCAAAATATTATCAAATTCATAGTCATTATTTTTATAAGGCATAATAAGCTTATTTGTCCCCCAAAACCTTCCCATAAAAGGGTACCTTTCCTTTATATCCTCTTCATATGCTCTGCATAATATAGCAAAGCCCTTCATTTACTTTGCCTCGTCAAATGGTATTCCATTTAAATACTCCACCCTTGGAGTAAAGTTTAATTTTTCAATCATCTTATCATAATCATCATATTTTATGTCATTAACCTTCTTACCTATCAATGATACTAATAGGGCTTCAATTACATTTGTGCCAAAGGATCTTCCATTAAATTCAGGAGTTGTTGTAATAAGCATTTTAACCCCCCTTGATTTTAAATCTTCAATATCACTTATTGTTACAGTATTGGTTATAATAATTTTATCTCTCATATCCACAGGCATATATTTTTTTATAAACAGATAATCTCCTGCAATAATCTCTGCTTCCTCATAGTATTTTTCATACTTTATTGTTATAATATCCTGCTCTTTACCTGTAGGATAAAGCTTTTCAAATGGCATCTTAACTGCTATAGGAAGAAATATACTCACAACCCTTTGAAAAGCCTTAAAGGATTTTATAGGAATTGGAATATTTAATGCAAATATAAGATCCCCAAAGGTTATGTTTGCATTTACTTCATGTAGTGCCTTTGCCATTCCATATCTATCACAAGCACTTGTCATTAACACCTTTTTATCCTTTAAGGGCATTATACTCTGGTTTATATATTCTATTACAGTTTTTTCCAAAGTATTCTTTAGCCCTGAACCATCTACCATGGGAGTTATTTTTGCAGCTTCCATTATTGGTATTGCATCCTTAATAATATACCTTTTGTTTTCTCCATTAAGATAGAGATCTATACCTCCCATCCCAAATGCATCTACCTTACCGTCAAGTTCTTTTACGAGAGATATAAGCTTATTCATATCACCATCAGTACCAATTCTTTCAATTAGAAATTCTTCACCAAAAAATTCAGCACGTGCTGCATGATTTCTTTTTGAGGAGCCTAAACTTACCGAAACTACTTTCCTCATATTTTTACCTCCTACTATTGTATATGCTCATGTTCATTCTATTACTTTTAAAAAAATATTTCAATAATAACACCTAAAAAGGGAACGGATGGATATTAGTCCAACTGCTCCCTTTTGCAATCTATCAGTATTTTTTTAATGTCATCTATATTCTCAAGCCTGTTAATACTATCTCGCATCAATGCAGCACCTTTAATACCCTTTAGATACCACCCAAGATGCTTCCTCATTTCTATTACACCCTTTTGTCCCTTGAAATCATACATCATATTAAGATGAAGAAGTGAAGCCTCTATTTTTTCCTGGTCTGTCGGTTCAGGTAGAATCTCTCCAGTACTTTGATAATGAAGTATTCTACCAAATATCCATGGATTTCCTAGAGCACCTCTTCCAACCATTATTGCATCACATCTTGT
>JARDZI010000239.1 GCA_029240935.1 Clostridiales bacterium | reverse complement strand
CATGGTTATAGAGGAAATTGTGGTGATTGGGTAGATAAGCTTCCATATGCAGCTATGGGATATACTGTGGTAGCTATGGATTGCAGGGGACAAGGAGGACTTTCTGAGGATGTAGGAACTTTTAAAGGCACTACTTATGGGGGGCATATAGTAAGAGGTCTCGAAGGAGATCCAGATAATTTAATGTTCAGGCATATTTTCTTAGATACTGCACAGCTGGTAAGAATTGTAATGAGCATGAAGGATGTTGATAGTAATAGAGTTGGGGTAACGGGATATTCGCAGGGTGGTGCTTTAACCGTTGCATGTGCGGCATTAGAGCCAAGGATTAAAAAGCTTGCACCAGTATATCCATTCTTAAGTGATTATAAAAGGGTTTGGGAAATGGATTTAGCAAAGGATGCCTATGAAGAATTAAATTATTTCTTTAGGTTTTTTGATCCCCTTCATGAAAGAGAAGATGAGATATTTACTAAATTAGGATACATAGATGTAAAAAATTTAGCTAAATATATCAAAAGTGAAGTATTGTTTACCGCAACATTATTAGATAATATTTGTCCTCCATCCACCCAATTTGCAATTTATAATAGGTTAAATTGTAAAAAAACATTAAGAGTATACAGTGACTATGGTCATGAAAATTTACCACTGACAAATGATGCAATTTTTCAATTTATGAGAGATTTATAAATATTAGATAGACTACTGTTAGCAATATCCTCGCAATTTTATTGCGCAGGGAATCTAAGGTGGTATAATTGTAAGAAAGTATCTTTCCAAGTGAAATAATTTTTCAACATACTTATAGGTAGAGGTAAAATGAATGAAAATACTAGCTTTTGATATTGGTGGAACAGCAATAAAAATAGGGATTATTAATGAGCAGGGACATATCCTTGAAAGCAGAGAAGTACCTACTTTGGCAAAAGAAGGTGGGGAGGCTTTGATGAACAGACTTTTAATGATAATTGGCGAATATAAAGATTTAGACAGAATTGGTATTAGTACTGCCGGTCAAGTTGACCACATAGAGGGAAAGATTATATTTGCTTCAGAAAATCTTCCGGGGTGGACAGACATGGAAATCAAAAGGAGAATAGAGGAGGCTTATAATATACCAACTGCAGTAGAAAATGATGTTAATGCCGCTGCTATTGGTGAGGCTTACTATGGAGCTGCTGCAGACAATAAAGCTTTCTTATGCCTAGCCTATGGTACGGGCATTGGAGGGGCTATAGTAGAGAATGGGAAAATATATAGAGGAGCCTTTGGATCTGCTGGTGAATTTGGTCATACTATAACACATGTAGGTGGAAATGACTGCAACTGCGGGGGAAAAGGATGTTATGAAACCTATGCATCCACCTCTGCATTAGTTAGTAGAGTTATGCATGATTTATGCATAGAAGAGGCTAATGGAAGAATTATTTTTAAACTTCTTGAAGAAGGCAACCAGGATATTAAAAAAATAATTAATGACTGGCTTTTCGAAATAACTATGGGACTAGTTAATTTTGTGCATATATTTAATCCTTCTCTCATAGTTCTTGGCGGGGGCATAATGGCTCAGCCCTATATAATAAGGTATATAACGGAAAACCTTCCCAAGTATATTATGCCAAACTACAGTAGGGTTAAGATTGTGGAGGCAAAGCTAGGAAACAATGCAGGAATATTAGGGGCAGCTCATATGGCAATAGAAATGTAGGAATTGGCTCAAGATTTCTAGATTAGTATGTAATTGTAAAATAGCCTGCAGCTCATATTCAATTCTAATTCGAAACTTCAAGGTTAATAAAATCTTCTAAAATGCTAATACACTATTAATAGTGTATTAGCATTTTTATTACAAACAATAAGGTAAGTGATACCTCATAAAATAGTAACAAAATCTTAATAACTTATTAAGCAATATTTAATAATCTATCTATTCTACTATGATATAATAAACATATAGACATAGAAGGAGTGTGTGAAAAATAATGGATTTTATAAATAGAGGGTTCTCAAGCTTATTGATGATTGCATTTGTTTTTATAGCAATACTTTTTCTGATAAATATACTACCTGTAATTTTATTAATAGGTGGTGGAATTTGGGGGATAAGCTATGCTTATAAGAAGCTTAAAGCCTTATATAATAATAAAAAGGGTGTATTTAATAATCAATCTGAGGATGTTGAAATAATAAATAACATGGATTCCCCTAAAAGCAATATAATAGATGTTGATTATACTGAAGTAAAATAACTTTATGGATTGTCTTGATGCAAGAGACAGTCCGTATTATTTTTTTATATAAAATATTGTAAGTAATGCCTAATGATAGTATAATTAAAAGAAATTAATCGAAATAAAGAAAATTGAGAAAATTATGTTAGTTTAACTAAGTATTGTAGTTGAATTTGGACAAGTGACCTTGTAAATGGGAGGAATAAAATGAGTGTTGTTGCTCAAGTTAAAGAAAGCTTATTCTTATTTAAAAATCTATATGATACTTTTAGAATTGTAGATCCTATTAATAAGAAGGTGCTTCATATTGAGGGTGATCAATGGCAAGGGGACCAATGCTGCTACTGTTTGTGGGAAAAAGATGCATCTTGCAATAACTGTGTTTCTATGAGAACTTACTTGAAAAATGAAGCTTTTGTCAAGCTTGAATATAAAGATAATAGGATATTTTTTGTAATATCAACTTCAGTCATAATTGATAATGGTACATATGTGGTAGAGCTTATAAAGGATATAACAAATGAAGGCGTAGTAAACGGTAAAGATATACTAAAACTTAATGGTGCTGGAGAGATAATAAATGAAATGAATGAAAAAATGAAACTGCATTAGGGGGTAGGCTGTTGAATAAAGAAATATCTAAGCAATTAGAGCTGGAGAAAATTAATAAAAACATACAAGAGCTTAGAGATATACTTAATGAGATATGCTGCACTGTAGTTGAAGACGAGAAAGATAAGGAAAGATTAGGGGTAAGCGAAGCTTTAGATAAGCTCATTGTGCAGTATATGAAGGAATTAAATAAATAGTATTTTTAATACAGTATTGTTGAAGTTTTAAAGGTTTAGGACTACCTATAAGTATACAGGATAGTCCTAAGCTTTTTTAGGTTGTCATACCTATATCATTTGTATTCCCAAGATTTAAATCGCGAGTATCAATATTTCTTAAATTTAAGTCCTTAATTCTGTCAGGTATATTTAAATTAGGACTTTCCAAATCTGCCCCCATGGATTTTAGAATTTCTCTGGCTTGGGCTTCCGTGCTGTCATCTGCATCCACAACAACCTTGTAGTTGATGTCCATGACCTCTTCAAAGTTGCCCATACCGCTCACCATTGGACTAGCCGCAATGAGAGGGGATTTATCTGTAACTTCGCTAGAATCACCAGACCTTAAGACCAAATCAGATAGGCTAGGAGTATTCTCGTTTCCAGGAAAGTTTGTTTCAACATTGTTATTGACCATGTAGTGTTCATTTATATCAGCATAGGAATTAAAGCCAGCCTGTCTTAATTTTTCTACAGCTTCATTAGCATTTTTTATTCCGCTGAAAAAGCCTTCTAGCTTCATAATATCAGCTCCTTTCAAATGTAAGCTACAAGTATTTTTTCACTGAATTAAAATATTATTCTAAAAAAATAAGCACGGCCATTTTGGCTATGCTTATTTTTTATCCTTATTATCGGATTCACTATACTTGTTTTTAGACTTGTCCTCTGATTTTTTATTATTATCGTTATTAGAGTTTGGCTGCACCTTGTGAACTTGAAATCTGCTAAGGATAGAATCTTTTATAGAACGGATCCTATTTTTATTCCCATTGTTTTCTTCTTGTTTATTGTTAGTACTACCATTGGAAGAGCTGCCGTTAGTATTAGGAACATTTATCTTTTGGTCATTTTTATTTCCGTTGTTAGATTTTTCTTCTGTGCCATTTTGCTGCTTATTAGAGTTATCTGAAGGATTGCTTGGGTTTACCTTTTCAATTTCTTTTTTGTCTTCGTTATCTTTAATTAGATTTACCTTTAAGCTATTCTTCTTTGCATTCTCCTCAAATTTTGATATATCCGGCTTTCTGTCTGATTTGGTATTCTCAAAAGAAACAGTTATAGCCTTGCCGCTTTGAATATAGCTGTCATTTATAAAATTGTCTCTTTTTGCTTCTTCAACTATTAAATCCAGTCCATCACTTAAGACTTTGTTTTTTATATTTAATGAAGCTAATACCTTTTCTCCATCCTTGTTAAGTGCAGTAGTTGTTAAAATTCTATCCCATCTATTAACTTGAATTTCAATAGATGGATTTATATCAACTACAACTGAGGCTGTTGGAGTATAATAGGCATAGCTTGCAGTTCCAGAAAGAAGAACAAATAATAGGGAAGCAGCTGCAGCAGTATATTTATAAAATGGTGTTTCCTTAGCAACCTCGCCTGAATAAATCTCGCCCAAATTTGGCATAGGATTAGTTACCTTCACCTTCAAAAATTCACCGTTGTTTGTCATTATAAAGGCATATCTTTTTTCTGTTTGCATTACAATACCTGTACTATTCATTACATTCACCTACCTTTATATTTAAATAAGATTTTATATATGGATATTCAGCGTTGGATAATATCAATGTCAAGATTAATATATATTTTCTCCACTTTTCAATAAGCTTTCTGTTGCTGCCTGTAAGAAGCATTATCTCCTTAACTGGAAGCAGTTTCTTTTGTTTAATATAAGTTATTATGCTTTTTTCTCTAACACAGGCAAATGCAATATTTAAAAGAGAGTCTCGTGTATCTTTATGAGAAGGGGATGCTTTAACCAAAGAGTTAAAATCCAGCTTATATTCCTTTAGCTCTTTAGTAAATAATCCAATTTCCTCAGCACGTTTTTTATTTTCTGTTTCAAGCTCATAATTATCGATTGAGTTTTTATAGTCAATATATTCAAACTCCTCTTCTTCATTATCAAAAATAACTACAGGGGTTCTGCTCATTTTTCTAAAATAGTCAATCAGAGCATTTCTTATTATTACCTTGGCATATCCATAGAAGTTTACTTTCTCATTGCTGTAGTTTTCACAGGCATTATTAAAGGCGATGAGAGACACTGATAGCTCATCATCGTTTTCCCAGGACAGCTTTCTTTTACATACATTATAGGCAGTTGTATATATAAAAGCTTTATTATCTTCTATAAATCTGTCTCTGTTTTCAAGAGATAGCATTGCTGCATTCATTAAATCCCTCCTCTATCTCCTAAGAACCCATAACAAATATTAATTGATATGAAGTTCTCATATATATTTACGTATATTATAATAAAATTAAAGGGGTATGTGTTTAGTATTTTTATGGGATTAGAGTTTTTTGTTTTAATTCTTCCTACCCCCTTAAATTTTAAAATGAACATCGTATATACTGGTGTAAGTACGAAAATACACAAATTCACATAAAGAAATCAATATCAGGGAGGAAATTATAAATGAAGAAGATATCAATTCTGATAGCATCAATATTAGTACTTGGAAGCTTCAGCACAAGAGCATTTGCA
>JARDZI010000238.1 GCA_029240935.1 Clostridiales bacterium | reverse complement strand
GGCATTAATACAAAACTAAAATATACTAGTTATGTAGCATTGTCTATAATTATCTTTTTCAGAACAGAGAATAATCAATAATTGCATACTTTTCGTATTCAGCCAGCCATTGATAAGGGCTGGCTGCTGTTGTCTAAAAGAGAAGTTTTCTAAAATTAATAAAAATAAGTATTACATATGGATTAGTATTTTTTTTTATCCTATAATCTATTTGTACATGTACAAAGAAATTCATTGATCGCTAATTTATATGGGGAAAGGTGTGTTCTAAATTGATAGTTAAACGTTTATCTGCATTATTGGTACCTGTGATATTATTGAGCATGGTATCTGGATGTTCGACTGCTAAAAAAGAAAATAAACCTGTTGATACTAAGGATGTAAAAGTTTCTAACCTTAATCCAACAGGTTTTCCTATCGTAAATCAACCAATAACTTTGAAAATCATGATATCAAAGAATGATGCAATGGGAGAAGCGGATAAGCTTTTGGTATTCCAGGAATATGAAAAGAAGACAGGCGTAAAAATTGAATGGCAAAATGTCAACAGTGGTAGCATAAAAGACACTGTGAAGCTAGCTTTGGCATCGCAGGATTTGCCTGATGCATTTATGAAGGCAGGAATAAACAATCCGGATCAGTTATCTTTTGGATCCCAGGGTATGTTTATAAACTTAAACGATGGTCTTATAGATAAATATGGTCCTAACATAAAAAAGTTTTTAGAAGCGCATAAGGATGTTAAAAAGAGTCAGACCTTTGAGAATGGCGCAATATATTCTCTTCCTGCTGGAGTTGAGACCCCAGCTGTGAGGGTTGCGAGAAAGTTATTTATAAATGCCCAGTGGTTGAAAAAAGTCGGAAAAGAAATGCCAAAGACTACAGATGAACTCTATGATGTGTTGACAGCATTCAAGGAAAAGGATCCTAATGGAAATGGAAAGGCTGATGAGATTCCATTCACATCAGATGCATTGAAGAACATTATAGACGTAACGAAGGGTGCCTTTGGAATTGGAAATCGTGGTATTATACAGACTGATCTCGACATGGATGAAAGCACCGGCAAAATTAGATATATTCCAACATCAACTGGATATAAGGATTTTATCGACTATTTAAGGAAACTGTATAGTGAAAGCATAATAGATAAGGAAATTTTCTCAATGAAATCGGCACAATTTTCTGCAAAAAGCATAGAAGGGGTTGTTGGCGCCTGCGTAGGACCCAATACTGCAAATTTCGGAGCAAATCATGTTGCTGAGTTTGAAGGAATCCCCACTGCGCTGAAAGGACCTAAAGGTGATCAGGTTTGGTCTCCTTTAAGACCAAATACCGTTGGAACTGGAGCTTTCCTGATAACTAGTGCAAATAAATACCCTGAAGCAACCATGAGATGGGTAGATTATTTTTATGGTGATGAGGGTACCTTGTTCTATCACTATGGTATTGAAGGAAAATCTTACAAAAAAACAGCGGATGGAAAATATGATTGGAGTGATGAAATCTATAAAAGTGTTACTCCAAACACAACCTTCGATAACGTAGTAGGTAAGTACTCTGCATACGTTGGTGGTTCTAATCCCGCTATTATTAAAGAACCATATTATGGTGGAAGAGAAATGGAGCCTGTATCCTATAAGGCTGCTATGGATATGATGTCTTTTGTACCAAAAGAGGCATGGCCTGAATTTACATATAGTTTAAAGGAAAATGAAAGGCTTGTGGTTCTGCAGACAGACATAAATGGATATGTAAGTAAAATGCAGGCTGAGTTTATCTCTGGAAAAACTCCGCTCTCACAATGGGATACATACGTAGAACAAATCAAAAAAATGGGGCTTGATGAGATGATGAAGATTCATGAAGCTGCATACGAGAGATATAAAAAGTAAAATTTATTGTAATAAACGGTCAGATTTAAAAACCTGACCGTTTCAAAAGGAGGAGAGTAGCATAAATTCATCTGTCACTACACAGAAAATTCACGTGAAACTTTCAGTGGTTCGAAAATCTCTCGAAAAAAATTGGGATCTATACCTGATGATTTTACCAGTAATACTATATTTTCTTATTTTTAAATATGGGCCAATGTACGGTTTACAGATAGCATTTAAGGACTACCTGCCCATTAAAGGTTTTCTTAAAAGCCCATGGGTGGAATTCAAGCACTTTATTAGATTCTTCAACAGCTATAATTTCATGGAGTTACTTAAAAATACCATCGGTATAAGTATCTATCAGTTGGTTATAGGATTTCCTGTACCGATTCTATTGGCTCTGTTAATGAATGAAGTGGGTGCAAAGCATTTCAAAAAATTTGTACAAACTGCAACCTATGCACCACATTTCTTATCAACGGTTGTTTTGGTTGGAATGCTTGCAGCATTTCTATCGCCGAGAAATGGCTTAATCAATCAGATTATTGTGTTCTTCGGAGGAAAACCAATCTATTTTATGGCTGAAGCAGCATGGTTTAAGACACTGTATGTATTCTCAGGAGTCTGGCAAAATGCAGGCTGGAGTTCAATTGTCTATATGGCTACATTGTCAGGGATTGATGTTCAAATGTATGAAGCCGCAATAATTGACGGAGCCAGTAGGTTAAAAAGAATGATCTATCTGACAATTCCGTTCCTTATGCCAACGATTGTGATTCTTCTTATTATGGAAGTAGGGAAAATTATGGATGTAGGTTTTGAAAAGGTATTTCTGATGCAAAATCAATTGAATATAGGAGCCTCGGATGTTATATCTACCTATGTCTACACAGTGGGGATTTATGGGTCACAATTCAGTTATTCTACAGCTATAGGACTATTTAATGCTGTTATTAATTTTATTCTTTTAATTGCTGTAAACTATGCTTCAAAGAAGTTGACAGAAAATAGCTTATGGTAGGAGGGGTACTATGGAAAGAATTAGTCAGACAAGAGAAGATAAATTTATGGAATTAATTATATATTTAATTCTTGCAATCATAATTTGCTTTGCGCTCTATCCTTTGTTATTTGTTATAAGTGCATCCATAAGTAGTCCAGAGATGGTGCTTCAAGGAAAGGTATGGCTGCTGCCTAAGGGAACAACGTTAATGGCATATTTTGCTGTTTTCGATGACCCTGCTATCATGACTGGATATAAAAACTCTATAATTTATACATTTGTTGGAGTTGCTGTTAATCTTGTAATGACTGTTGCAGGGGCATATCCTCTTTCCAAAAAGGACTTTTGGGGGAGAAATATAATTACAATCTTTTTTACGATAACTATGTTTTTTAGTGGGGGGTTGATCCCAACCTATATATTGATTAAGTCTCTTCATCTATATAATAATTTTTGGGTAATGATTTTACCGGGGGCTGTCAGTATGTGGAACTTAATTATTATGAGAAACTATTTTCAACACTCCATCCCCATTGAACTTCACGAAGCTGCATATATGGATGGCTGCACAAACATAGGAACGCTGTTACACATCGTACTTCCTCTCTCAAAACCAATTTTGGCTGTAATGGTAATTTTTTATGGAGTTGGACATTGGAATGCATTCTTTAATGCAATGATATACTTGTCAGACTCGAAAAAATTTCCACTTCAACTAGTTTTGAGGAGCATATTGTTGAAGAATGAAATGAGTGCAATGACTGGAGGTAATGGAGATGCTTCAGGGGATCAGCTGTTACTTGCAGAATCACTGAAATATGCAGTTATTGTAGTTGCGAGCTTGCCTGTAATAGTACTATATCCTCTGATGCAAAAATACTTTGTGCAAGGTGCTATGGTGGGTGCTATTAAGGGATAATTAAGACAATTGTATGTCTTGCATATAAATTAACAAGAAACAGGAGAAGGTGTTATATTAATGATTAGTCTGAAACAATCACTTAGGATTATGACCTTTAATATACGTTTTGATAATCCAAAGGATGAAGAGAATGCTTGGGCTCACAGAAAAGAATTGGTTGGAAGCGAAATTCAGTTTCATTCCATAGATATTGTGGGCCTTCAAGAGGTCTTGATTCATCAACTGCAGGATCTCAATGAACTATTGCCAGAGTATGCCTGCATAGGAGTTGGAAGAGAAGATGGTAAGGATTCCGGTGAATTTTCACCAATTATGTATTTAGCTTCCCGACTTCAGGTGTTGGATAGCGGCACATTTTGGCTATCTGAAACTCATGAAATCCCAGGGAGTAAGGGATGGGATGCTGCTAATAAAAGGATATGTACATGGGCAAAGTTTTTGGACAAACAAGCACAGGTAAGCTTTTATTATTTCAATACACATTTTGACCATAAAGGACAAATTGCAAAGAGAGAAAGTGCCAATCTTCTTCTTAAATTAATTCAGAGCATGGCAAGGGAGCTTCCGGTTGTGTTAACAGGAGACTTTAACAGTACAGAGGATTCAGAGCCTTACATGATAATTACCGACTTAAATAATGAAAAATTGTGCTTGAGAGACACAAGATATTGTTCAGAGACGCCACATCATGGACCGAGCTTTACGTCACATTTTTTTAAAGCGGCTGAAATATTTTCGCATTTAAGCAAAAAAGAGTATAAAGAGATTAATCAGTTACCTGATCAAATTGAAAGTCCTATTGATTATATTTTTATAAAAAATTATGTAAGAGTAAAAAGGCATGGTGTCCTTTCAGATACATGGGATGGCATTTATCCGTCTGATCACATGCCCGTTGTCGCAGAAATTTACTTTTTATAAGTATCAAACAAAGATGTATAAGATAGATTACCATAAATAGATAATAAAGAGTTCAATATTAGAAAATCAAATATATAAAATGATAAATATAATAAAAAAAGGCATACTTGAGCAAGTGTGCTTTTTTAAAAACATAACTTTTGCATACTGTTGTCCTTGCTGGAAGCAGAATTTCCTGAAAAAAGCAGTAAGTACACATCTTAGTATTGAAGTCTGCAAAGCGTTAAAATACATATATTTTAAATTGATGAAGAAGGGTGGAGGAGTATGCATCCATTACAGATAGTATTAAGATTAGGACTTGCATTAATAATAGGTGGTGCTATAGGCTACGAGAGAGAGTTTAAAAATAGACCAGCGGGATTTAGAACGCATATACTAGTATGCATAGGAGCTACAGTTATTTCAATGATTCAAGAAGATTCTGTAATTAAAACATCAGAAATAATACTTACAAATCCTATTCTGGAAAGTGCATTAAAGGCAGATATAGGAAGAATGGGAGCACAGGTTATAAGTGGTGTAGGCTTTTTAGGAGCTGGAACAATAATGCATCAAAAAGGTTCTATAAAGGGACTTACTACTGCTGCTAGCTTATGGGTTGTTGCTTGCTTAGGGTTGGCAATAGGTATGGGACAGTATACCCTAAGTGTTTTATCAGGTATAACCGTAGTTTTAGTTTTGGTTGGACTGAAGCAATTTGAGCCCAAGTTTTTGGATAAGATAAGGCCGTAGGATCGAGCCCTATATTCCCCACCAATGAAACCCACAAGAAATGTTGTGGGTTTTTATGTCTTTCTACAGGATTATAAAATATAAAGCTTTCTTCAGAAAAACT
>JARDZI010000237.1 GCA_029240935.1 Clostridiales bacterium | reverse complement strand
AAAGCATTTGCTTACCTATAGATCTCTTAATCTCACCTCTGTTAACTCCGATATTCCTTAGTATATTATACCTCCCCATATCGTCATTTGCTTCAGAGAGCTGCTTAAAGAAGATTATGCTTCCTGTGGCAGTTAGAAATACAAGTCCAAGAAAGGCTCCTATAAATATAATCAACCCTGTAGTACTTAGATTTCCTGAATAGTTCTCATAGTATGAAGTATATCCATATCCGTATGGATATTCATCAAGGTTCTCATTATCAATAATTGTCCTTATTTCCTCAGACTGTTCTTTACTATACTTTCCATTATCAGTTATATATAGCTTCATTCTAAACATCTTTCCACTACCATATGCCTGGTTAAACACCTCATCCTTAACAACAGACAGTTGAGGCAGCATTAGCTGGTTGAAAAGAGGTTCACCTGTAAAATCAACTACCTTTAAGGACTTTTTCTCATTGCCTATGTTAATAATTGTAGCTTTTCCAGTATAGCTTTCCTGTAAATTTTTTATATACCATTCATCAACAATATATGTTTCATCAGAGCTGTTAAGCTTCAGTTCCTCTATACCTCTAGTTCTTGCAATCTCATTATACTTTGTTTCGGATACAAGGTATATACTCCCTTCCTTTGGGGCATTTTTGTAAATCCTAGGATAGCTTCCCTTAATCCTTACAGTTTCTACCTCAATTGAGCTTGACAACTTGTTTTTAGGATACTTGTTGATCACAGCCTCAACTTTCTTATCCAATTCCTCATTTCTGCTAAAATATGCGTAGGTAAATGGATAGTTTTTATCCATCCTCATACTTGTGTCATAGTACATACTAGTTATAACTGAAAGTGCTGTTAATGTTGAGGCACTTAGTATTGCAATAGTAGCAAGGGTTCTTGATTGACTTTTTATTCTATATAACAGCTGTGAGGTCCCAATCATATTAATTCCCTTAAAGTATTTCCTTCTGTTTCTCTTAGATAGCTTTATTATAAATACTACAAGTGAAGAGAACAAAAGATAGGTACCAGATACTACCGCAGCTAGAGTACCAAATATAATTACAAGAAAATTAGTTGTAATATTCAATCCCTTTATATACCACCAATATCCCCCGCCTATTAGTATTATTGATAATATGGCAAATACTAAAGATCCTTTAGGTTCCCTTTCACTTGTCTTTTCAGCTCTAAAAAGCTCAACTAGCTTAAATCTAAATATTATTGTATAGCCATGTATGGAGGTTATCAAAAACAATATGGCGAATACCATTATTGTATTTAAAATAGCCTTTGGTATTATTGCAAACCTTACAATTGCATCAAAGCCCATTAGCCTTATTAGAAGCATTGCAAAGAGCTTTGAAAGAAGACTTCCAACCAGGATTCCAACTCCAAGGGCAAGTACTCCTATTGCAGCATTCTCATAAAAAAGCATCTTCCCAATTTGCTTCTTTTTAACTCCCATTAGTGAATAAAGTCCTATTTCCTTCTTTCTTTTTCTTGTAAAAAAGGAGTTTGAGTACCATATAAATATTGCAGAAAATATGGCAATAATGATTGAAGATGCATTAAGTGCCACAGCTACCTTCTGACTTGCACCTGCAATCTGAAGTACCTGGTCGTTATACTGTATTGAAGTAAAAGTGTAGTATATCATTATGCTGAATATCATAGATGCAAAATATAAAAAGTAATTATAGAAATTCTTCTTTACATTCCTAATTGCAATACTAAATAAGGTCATTATTTCCACCTCCAAGGACTGAAAGAACATCAAGTATTCTCTGGAAGAATTCCTTACGGTTTCCTCCTTTTACAAGCTCAGTAAATAGCTTGCCATCCTTTATAAAAAGTATTCTTTTGCAGTAGCTTGCTGCAAATGCATCATGGGTTACCATCATAATGGTTGCATTGTTTTTCCCATTTAAATCACTCATTGCCTGTAATAGCTCAGTTGAGGATTTTGAATCTAGGGCTCCTGTGGGTTCATCTGCAAGTATTAGCTTTGGATTGTTTATTATTGCCCTTGCAGCTGCAGTTCTCTGCTTTTGTCCTCCTGATATTTCATATGGATATTTGTTTTGTATATCCGAAATACCTAAAAGTCTTGAAACCTCCAGAACGCTATTATCAATCTCTCTAATATTAATTCTTGCAAGTGCTAGTGGAAGTGCTATGTTTTCCCTAACCGTCAGGGTATCAAGAAGGTTAAAATCCTGAAATATAAATCCTAGCTTACTTCTTCTAAATATGGAAAGCTTATCCTCATTCATCTTTACTATATCATCACCATCTATGAATACAGCTCCAGATGTTGGTCTATCAATTGTGGATACAATATTTAAGAGAGTAGTCTTTCCTGCACCTGACGGACCCATTATTCCTACGAACTCTCCCTCTTTTATTTCGAGATTTATGTCATTAAGTGCTGGATATACATTACCTCTCGAACCATATACCTTGCTTAAGTTTTTAGCAATTAATACATTATTCATTTTAATACCTCCAAATTCCTGTTTATAAAATAAAGCTGAGGCCTTTATTTAGCTCTCAACCTTATTTTACAAAATCCCCTCTGTGGTAACCATAGATTTGCATAACAAAATCCTATTTGCATCTTACATTTTTGTCACGTTGAGGTAATTTATAAGCTTGGGGAAGCAGATAATTACCCTTGTATATTTTCCTGGCTCTGATTCTATATTTATATCATGCCCAAGCTTTCTGGCAAGACTTTTTGCAAGATACAAACCCATTCCTGTAGACTTAGAATGCTGCCTTCCAATATGACCTGTAAAACCCTTTTCAAAAACCCTATTAATGTCCTCCAATCTAATTCCTATTCCATTGTCCTCAATTATCAATCTTTTTTCCCTTTCATCCTCCTGGCTGCTTATGTGAATGCTGCCCTCATTATCTGTGTATTTAAGCCCATTGGATAGGACTTGATTGATAATAAACAACAGCCATTTTTTATCACTAAGAACAGTAAGGTTAATTTCATCTATAGAAATCTTAATTCTCTTATTTATAAATATCTTTGCATTTCTTTTCACTACTTCCTTAACAACCTTTTCTAGCTCTAGCTCATTAATAAAATAATCCCTAGAAAAATCGTCAGTCCTTGAGTAGTATAAGGCTTGTTCAACCTGACTCTCAATTTTGTCTATTTCCTCTTCTATACTGTTAAGCACTTGATCCTGGCATGTTTCGCGGTTACTTTCAACTAATAATCTAACCACTGATATTGGAGTTTTAACTTCATGAACCCAGGTGGTTATATATTCCTGGTTCTCTCGCTTTTCCCCGTAGAGTCTCTCTATTTTTTCTCTTTGTATATTGTGCATACTACTTAATAGATTATTAAATAGCTGTTGTTCATGAGTTCTAGGTTCGGGAGTGCGGTCTGCTATATCCTCCTGATTATTTGCAATAATGTCCTTCAGCTGATTATAGTATCTTCTTTTGATTACATATTCAACTGAAAGGTAAAATATAAAAAGTATACTAGAAACTACATTTATATATAAGATATTTTCAGGACTTACACCTCCAAATGTGTCTAGATAAACTACAAATGATATAAAAATCATTAAAAAAATATAAAATACTATTAGATATTTTCTATCAGCTATGTATTTCCATATACTCATAATATTATATAACCCTGTCCCTTCCTTGTTTGAATAAATTCCTCAAGTCCAATATCCAGAAGCTTTTTCCTCAGCCTGTTAATATTTACTGTAAGAGTATTATCATCAACAAAGCTTTCATCCTCCCAAAGTATTTTCATTATTTTATCCCTGCTTATTATTTTTCCACTATTTTTAATAAGGGTATATAATATTTTAAACTCATTTTTTGTTAAATCTATTTTATTATCATTATATATCAATGTGTCATCCTTCAAATTAAGTACAACCCCATTATGCTCAACCACATCGGTCTCCAGGTTTGAGTATGAATAGGTTCTTCTTAATATGGCACCAACCTTTGCAAGGAGCACATCCATTGAAAATGGTTTTTGTATAAAATCATCCCCACCCATGTTTATTGCCATAATAATATCCATATTTGAATTTCTTGAGGATATAAATATAATAGGTGTCTTTGATACCTGCCTTATCTTATTACACCAATAAAAGCCATCAAAATTTGGAAGATTTATATCCATAAGTACAAGATGAGGTTCGTATTTTATGAAGCTATTAAATGTGTCAGAAAAATTCTCTACACAATAAACATCATACCCCCATTTTCTAAATCCTTCACCAACAAGCTCCCCAATCTTTAAATCATCCTCAACAATCAGTATTTTAAACATGAAAACACCCCCTGCATGGCAAATCCATTGCCTTTAAGAATATTATACAGCATTTTCTGTAAATTTCCCAAGGTGACAGCCACATCATATATCAGCTTTTATAATTTTGTGTGCAAAAGTAAAAGTTAAGTTTAAGTGTTTATAATACAACAATTGAAAATATTGGCTATTTATTTATACATAAGCTATAATTTAATGAACAATTACATTTATTTCAAACAAGATTGTTTATATTATCATTGGGGGGAAATAATGGATATACAGGTTGTAAAAGTTAATAACGATGAGAAAGAGATACTTCAAAAGTTGCTTGAATTATATTGTTATGAGTGGTCTCAGTATAACAAACTTGATGTTAACCAATTGGGGTCATATGAATTTGCATTATTGGATTGTTGGACAAAAGAAAATCACTATCCTTTTTTCATAAAAGTTGATGGCAAACTAGCAGGATTTGTATTAGTTGATAAAGATTTTGCTGTACGTAAGGATTATGACTTTGCAATGTCAGAGTTTTTTGTCATGCATAAATACCGTACAGGCGGTGTTGGAAGATATGCAGCAAAAACAATATTTGATATGCTTCATGGAAAGTGGGAAATAATGTGTCATCCTAATAATATCAATTCTATATATTTCTGGAATAAGATAATAGATGAATACACAAAGGGGAAATTTGAATTTATAAAATCATGTCAAGAAGTCGTTTATCAAGATGGAACATTTACGGATTTCTTTTTCTTTGAAAACTAAGGGAGCCATATAAAATTAAGAGTATAATATGAAGTTAATTAATTACTATCTACGTATATTGTATACTAAAGATGGATTTTAGGCAGTGGCAATTTCACTATAGAGATGTCGGACTTCAGCTAATAAAGTGTCTCCGTTCGTTGTGGCAGCAAGTGGTCAATCCTTCGAAGAAGCCACAGCACATGCTTTTGTCACTTAAACAGACTCAAGCACGTCTGCCATTCAAAACGTTATACATGATTTTATAGAAAAAGTGCAATTGTATAAAGGTTTGTATTTGTCAAGCGAAAATTCCCTCATATTTTAATTGAAAAATACTCCACTTAAAGCAATAAAAAACTATTGTTCCTTAAGCCACTTTTCTGTTTCCTTATACCTGTAGGAATTTCCGTTCATATTAACAATGAAAGCTTTGTGTGTTAACCTATCGATCATAGCTGCGGTCATTACAGGATCATGGAATATTTCATCCCACCTTTCAAAAGATA
>JARDZI010000236.1 GCA_029240935.1 Clostridiales bacterium | reverse complement strand
AGACCCAATTATAATATATGGTGCATTAAGTATTTCTGGTAATTCTGCCGCCTTTGAATAAACTGTAGCTACCTTAACAGCAGCTAACACAAAATAGCAAAGTATATATAATATGCTTTTAACTTTTATATTCATAGCATGTGCGAAATAGGTAAAACCACTTATTGTAGTGAGTCCAGCTAGTATCCACTGGAGCCCAAATAGAAAAACATAAATTACACTATAAATAAAACCTACTGATGTATCTGTTAGAGCTCGGCTTTTTTCGATGTTCCTTGTTACATTATAAACATTTTTAAACTCATCATCTGTGGAAGTCATATAAATATCATATTTATCTGTGTCTAAATAGCTAAAGAATATAATGATATCATTACTCATTGCTGGATACATTGAAGGTTCTTTTGTCCTTGAAGCAAAGCTATATTTTACAACCTCTCCATTTTTTATAGTAAAGTCGATTATATCCTCCTGGGAATCTTTTCTTTCATAATATCTAGTGCTGCTTGCGATAAATCTTGCTTCATCCCCTGATGAAATGGCAACCGCTCCAAAATTTCTTCTAAATGGTCCTATCTTCAAATCTTCCATGCTTTTTTCCTTTCCATCCAGGGAAAAGGTAATACACTTTATTATGCCAAATCTATCCGCTGCCGTTTTTGCTTCAACCATAAGATATGCATATTTGTTATCTGAACCTAATGAAGCTCTATCAAAATAACCTCCCTTAGAATCAGGTGCCAGTGCTGCTGCTAAACTAATATCAGAGGTAACTCCATCCTTAATAAAAAAGTATTTAAAGTTTCTTCCATTCTCATGATATGTAATAAGATATCCTTGATTTGTATTAACAGCGGAAACAAGAGCTGGACTAGTCACCTTCTTTACTGTACTTATATTGTTACTAATATCTCTTAAAACAATTTTATCCTTATAAGTTAAAACTAAAATATCTTCACCAGCTTGAGTAGCTTCCTGAACATCCGTTTCTTGATTTTGTTCAATTATTTTAAGGTTCCCATCTACTTTAATGTTGTACATTGTTTTAATACTATGCTTTGATGTAATCCAGCTTATATTAGTGTTATCTCCATCACTAATAAGGTTAAGACTTTTAATAAACTTATCTCCCACAGGTATTACAAGTTCATTCTTCTTTTTACCAAGCTTATCTATAACCTCAGCCTTTAAATTCTCCCCATTCTGATATACAATTAAATTGCTTCCATCTGAAAAATCCAGTATTTTAGGATAGGTTTTGATACCTTCATCAACACTTCCAATCAACACTTCCTTTGACCATTCCTCTGATGGTGGTTCGATTCTAAACTTATAGCTTTCATTATATTGGAATACTAGTATTCCAACAAACATAATAATAAAAGCAATTGAAAACACATGCTTTTTCATGACATTCCCCCTGTTAAATAATACTTTCCCATTTTTTTTACTCAAAACATCACTCAATAATCATAGCACATTATTTTACAGGAGTAAATTTTACATTGGATTATATTAATAATATTGCAATTAATTTCAATACTTATTACCATATATTTTTGATATGATTAGACCCATATAAAGTAATTTATAGTAGTATAATAAAATATTATACTTAATATGAAAGCCTCTAGAATTAACTTTACAACTCTAGAGGCTCCTTTAAAAATATTCTATGCTATAAATGGTATAAACACCATTTGAGTTAATAAAGAATCAATTAATAGAGCATAACAAAAACTTCCAAATGGAATTGACTCAAGGTTTTTTCTATATCTATTTATACCAAACAACCAGCAGGTTATACTAATTGCAAAGCATAGGATCAATCCAAAAACAGGTGAAACAAATGCCTCAGGCAGCATATAGCTAAACTTTACATAAAAATAATCATAAATTGAATATAATTTGGCTATTGTAGTTATTAGGTATATCAAAGTAAAAGCTCTAAGCTTATTCTTATCCTTCATATTATAAGCAAAGTAGCTCATAGCTGCTATACAAACAAGACCTAAGATAATCCACCTTATTCCATAAATAATAGTATAGCTAATACTAAACAGAAATCCGGATATTACATCAGAGAATGCCCTCTGACTTTCATATGGTCTGGTATAATTATTCGCACTTTTAAATTCTTCGTTCATTGATGCCATGTAAATATTATAATCTGTTCCAGTACTACCCATAAAAATTATACTATCTTCAAATATAGCAGGATATACAGATGCCTCCTTTGTTCTTGAAGCCATAGTATAATCCTTCATTTTTCCATCCTCAAAATAAAATTCCACCAGATTAAATTGTTCCTCTTTCTTTCCATACTGCCTTGAAGAACCTGCAATAAATCTGGCTCTATTCCCTGATGAAACTGCAATAGGACTATAAAGCTCTCTAAAAGGGTCCTGTCTAAATTCCTTTACATTTTGAACTTTCCCATCAAATGAAAATTGAAGGTATCTAATTGTTCCATATCTGTCACTTCCACTTTTAACATCTACAAATATGTATCCATATTCATCATCACATGCAAGGTTAGCCCTCTCAAAATATCCTTTTTTATCAGGAGCCATAATACCTGCAAGCTTTGTTTCAGAAACTGTCCAGTCAAGATTTACATAAAAATATTTAAAATACTTATTTTCCTCCTGGTAGGAAACCATATACTTATCATTTACTCTTGTTCCAGTAATAAATGTGGCATTCTTTACATCCTTATATAGCCTTGTGTTGGATTTTATATCATATACTTCAATTTTATCCTCATATGCAGTAATTAAAATGTTACTGCCAATTTGAGCTGTTGAATCAACATTATCAATTTCCCAATTTTCAACTTCATCCAGGTTATTATCCAGCTTATAACATATCATTACTCTATCAGAAGCATCAAACTTGACCACATTTAAATAAATATATTCATCATCACTTAATAGGTTTATATATTTAATAAGATCATCCTTCTGGTCAAATGATTTCTCAACAAGCCTATTACCCAAATTATCAGTCTTAATCAGCTTTACTGAGACTCCATTTTGATGAGCAATTATGTGATTATTATTAACCTTAATTATTCTTGGATATGGCTTTGTTGCTTCATTTTGTACCCCCTTAGATACCAACACCTCCTTGGACCATTCTTCTGATGGTGGTAACTTTCTCAAATTATAACTATTGAAATAATGCATGGTTAGAATAGATATTGCCATAACAACAAAAATTATGACAAATACCATTGCACCTCTTACTTTTTTCATTGTATTCCCCCACTTCAATTACAAGACCTTTGTTAATATCTTATCACATTTGTATGTATTATTTATAAGTTTTTTTAAGTATTCCCCTAACCTCACCAATCATATAAAGTGAACCACAAAATACTAGTACCTCATCCTTCTCAGAAACATCTAGTGCTCTTTTTACTCCCTCTTTTATACTCTCAGCTGCTTCAGCATTTTTACCTTTTTTCTCAATAGTGACCTTTAATTCTTCTGCTGATAGAGCTCTAGGGCTATCTGCCCTAACTGCTATGAAATCATTGCTAATCTCTGTAAGCATTTCAACCATTTCATTATATTTCTTATCCTTAAGCATTCCGCATACTATTCTTATTTTTTTATCAGGAAAATATTTTTTTAGTGCTGAAACAAGAACCTCTATTCCCTGGACATTATGTCCACCATCTAATACAATATATGGCTCTCTATGTATTAATTCAAATCTCCCAGGCCATTTTGCAGCTGCAAAGCCTTCATAGATTGCTCTATTTTCAATACTAACTCCTTCTTCAATTAGAGTCTCAATTGCCTTTAATGCTGTTAATGCATTCATTACCTGGTATGAGCCTGTCATATTAAGCATTAAGTTCTTATACTCCTTATTTCCAAAGGCATTGAAAATAATTCCATCAACTGAATCCTCTATAACCTCATAGCTTATATCACTTACTAGCTTAACACTTGCACTTTTACTTACTGCCTGGGATAATAATACGTCCATTGCTTCCTTTTCTTGTGGATAAAAAACTACTGGTCTATCACTCTTTATTATGCCTGCCTTTTCAAATGCAATTTTACCAAGGGTATCCCCAAGTATATTCATATGATCATAGCTAATAGTGGTAATTACAGAAAGTAATGGATTAACTACATTAGTTGCATCAAACCTTCCACCTAGACCAACCTCAAGTATTACAAAATCAACCTGCTGTTCCTTAAAATATTTAAATGCACATGCAGTTATAACTTCAAATTCAGTAGGTCTCTCCAAACCTTCAAGCTCTACTCTTTCAACATCAGAACTAATTTCTGTTATCAGTCTTGCTATTTCCTTCTCACTTATTTCATCATTATTTATTTTGATTCTTTCAGTAAATCTTTCAATATATGGAGAAGTGTATATTCCAACCCGATATCCCTGATTAATTAATACAGTTGAAATAAATGTTGTAGTAGAACCTTTGCCATTTGTTCCTGCAACATGAATTACTTTCAAATCCCTTTCTGGATTTTCTGCCAACTCACAAAGCCTTTCTATTCTCCCTAATCCCAAATTCATTGCAAATTTACCTGTGTTCTCAATATAATTAATTGCTTCATTATAATTCACCCTAATCACCTCTAAAAAAATAAGAGGTCGAGGCTCACAATATAGAACCGAGACCCGAACCTCTTTAATTTTAATATTTATTATTTTAAGCTGTTTATTCTTTCAACTACCTTATCTAGCATCTCCTGATACTTCCTTTGTTTTTCCTTTTCTTCGTTTAATACCTTTTCAGGGGCCTTACTAACAAACCCTTGGTTAGCAAGCTTATTGTTCACTCTTTCTACTTCCTTCTCAAGCTTTTCTTTTTCCTTATTAAGTCTCTCAATTTCTTTTTCCTTATCAACCAGTTCATCAAATGGAAGGAATATCTCCCCTCCTGAAATTACAGCTGATATGGCATCCTGAGGCACTTCTTCCTTAGTTGGAAAAACTATATCCGATGCTGATGCAAGCTTTTCAAAATATATCTTTCCTTCTTCAAATGCTAATCTAGCCTCCTTGCTTGAGGGTAATATCATTATCTTGGCTTTTCTTGAATTAGGCACATTCATTTCGGATCTTATGTTTCTAACTGTTCTAATAGCCTCAATAATGTGTTCCATTATTTTTACATCACCTTCATTTGCTCTAGATGACCTATACTCAGGCCATTTCGCAATAGTAATTGAAGAGGATTCATTAGTAATGTGCTTATAAACCTCCTCAGTTATAAAGGGCATAAAAGGATGAAGAAGCTTTAAGCTATCCACAAGCACTTCAATTAATGTAAGTTGTGCAGCTGCTTTGGTAGTTTCCTCTTCCCCATAAAGTCTCGGTTTAACTAATTCAATATACCAATCGCAAAATTCCGACCACACAAAATCATATATCTTTTGGGCTGCTATTCCCATTTCAAATTTATCAAGATTTTCAGTTACCTCTTTAACTACAGCATTCAATCTTGTTAATATCCACCTGTCAGCAGAGTTTCTATATTTCTCAACATCTAATCTGTATTTTGTAGTAAGCCCTTCATCAAGGTTCATAAGCACAAACCTTGAAGCATTCCAAATCTTGTTTGCAAAATTTCTTGATGCCTCTACTC
>JARDZI010000235.1 GCA_029240935.1 Clostridiales bacterium | reverse complement strand
ATCCATGACTTGCATTGATTTCAAGAAGTGTCCCTCTTTTTGCCGCAGTCCTTGCAATTTCTCTAGTATCCATGTCTGCCTTCGCTCCAGGATGGGTAATTATATCAATTTTATATCTGTTTATGGCATTAATCATTGCACGGGTTATAATTCTTCTGTTACTCTCCCGAAGTGGCGGAATTACTTTTGAAATCCAATTCCTTATAAATAGCCTATAGAAATCCCTAAAGGATCCTGGAATAGCTCCATTATGATATCCTACAAGGAGCTTATCAAATAGCTTAAGATCCCCTTTTTTAACATCTATATCACCATCACAGCTAATTAAATTTGCTTCCACTCCCAATTTGATTTCAATATTATTATACTCCTTTTTAAGCTCATCAATATCTTCTCTCATCTTTTTTATGTTTTTTATTTTTACTCCATATGTAAAGTGTCCTGGACCGTGGTCTGAAATAACTATTTCTTTTAAACCCTTTCTTATTGCTTCCTCAACATTTTCTCTAATTGTTCCCTTACCATGACTATATATGGTATGCGTATGATAGTCCGCAAAAAGCTTCATATTTTTTCCTCCAACTTTCCTATTTATAAGAAAATATAACACATAGTCAGATTGCTATCAATACTATTGTCAATAAAAAAGGAAGGCTGTTCAGTATTGTATCTGACAGACTCCCTTAATTTAAGCAAAAAATAAGTCTAGATTACTCCTCACCTATTATCCTTACCTCAGGTTCAAGTGTTACAGCATTTTTTTCCTTTATTATTTTTTGAACCTTTGATATCAATCCTAATACATCCCTTGCTGTAGCATTATCCTTATTTATTACAAAGCCTGCATGCTTCTCAGAAATGGAAGCACCTCCATTCCTCATGCCCTTTAAGCCTGCATCCTCAATAAGCTTCCCTGCATAGTAGCCTATTGGTCTTTTAAAAGTACTTCCTGCACTTGGATAGTTTAAAGGCTGCTTTTCAGCTCTTCTTTTATTCAGCTCATCCATACGGCTTTCTATTTCATCATAATCTCCTTTTTCTAATTTAAAAACTGCTTCTAAAACAATATAGTTATTTTTTTGAACAATACTACTTCTATAGGATAGATCCATTTCCTCCTTGCTTAGCTTGAATTGATTCCCATCCATATCCATTAAAATTGCATATTCAATAATATCCTTAATTTCAGGTCCATATGCACCTGCATTCATGGTTACAGCTCCACCTACAGTTCCTGGAATTCCAGAAGCAAACTCCATTCCAGTAAGGGAGTATTTTAATGCCTCCTTAGCTGCTGTGGAAAGAGATGCACCTGCCTCAGCTTTTAAATATTCACCATCAGCACTAACATTGTCAAGAGATGTGAGTTTTATGATTACTCCTCTATAGCCTCCATCCCGTACAATTAGATTGCTTCCGTTTCCCATAATATAAAAATTTACTCCATGTTTGGCGCATAGTTTTACTGCATCTCCTATCTGTTTTGGTGTTTCTGGTAACAGAAGAATATCTGCAGGACCTCCAACCTTAAAGGATGTATGGTTTTTCATAGGTTCATTATATTTAATACCTTCACTAGCAATTATGTTTTCCAGTTCAAGCTTATAATTCTCAAGACTCATATATTCATCTCCCTAAAATAGTAAATCACATGTAATGGCAGGCTGACCTGCTTCTGCTTCAGTATTAAAATGCCTGATTACCGATTTAAATGTTTTCCTCTTTTCCTCAAGAAGTCCTTCAATTTATCCACATTGGTATTTATAATATTTTCATCCTTTATTCCAGCATCTTTGATTAACCCAAGTGCTTTATCAAACTCACCAATTGCAAAACAAATATGTGCGTCACTTCCTAGGGCTATCATGTTTCCATTCAACGCTGCAGCCTCAGCAATCCTTCTACAGTTATCCTCGCTTCCAGCTCGTGAAGTTCCAAGGGATGAGTTGTTTATTTCAATTAACACATTATATTCCATGGCTGCCTTAAGAACCTCATCAATTTCAATTGGAAATGCTGGATTTCCAGGGTGTGCAATAATATCCACATACTTATTTTTCATAGCACCTATAATTGCACTTGTATTTTCCTTGATACTCCCAGGTTTTATACAATGATCATGGAGGCTTGCAATTACAATTTCTAGTTTACTTAGTATCTTTTCTTCTATATCAATCTTTCCAGTACAATCAAGAATATTAGCCTCTACTCCTTTAAGGACCTCCACTCCATTTATGAAATCTGGATAAACCTTTTGATTTCCTATATGAAATATATGTGGACCTCCTGGCATTGCTGGGCCATGATCCGTAATAGCAATTAACTTCATTCCCTTTTTCCCAGCCTCAAAACAATCTTCACCTAAAGTACTATATGCATGACCACTTGATATTGTATGAACATGGGTATCAATAACCATTTTCCTCAATTTTATTCCTCCTTTGCATTTGCAGTGCCCTCTCTAAAGTATTCATAAACTGCAATAGCAGCTTTTTCATTCATTCCCTTTGCCTTTTTAAGTTCCTCAACAGTTGCATTTTTAATATCCTCTACACTGGTAAAATGGTTAATGAGGGCAAGCCTTCTTGTTTTTCCAATGCCAGATATTCCATCAAGCACTGACAATACACTTCCCTTTGACCTAAGACTTCTATGATATTCTATCGCAACCCTATGGGCTTCATCCTGAATTTTTGACACTAGTTTAAAAATGCCCGAATCCTTATATATTAAAACCTCTTCACCCCTATATATTAATCCTCTTGTTCTATGTTTGTCATCCTTCACCATTCCACAAACAGGAATAATTAGTCCAAATCCCTCTAAAACCCTTTCTGCTATTGACACCTGCCCTAAACCACCATCCATAAGTATGAGATCGGGAAGATTGGAGAATTTTCCCTTACTTAGGTCTCCGCCTTTACTTTCTAGCTCCATCCTCTCTTCAATACCTCTTTTAAATCTTCTAGCCAAGACCTCTTCCATACTTGCATAATCATTAGGTCCTTCAACAGTTTTTATTTTAAACCTTCTATAGTCTCTATTTTTAGGCTTTCCTCCCTCAAATACAACCATAGAGCCTACTGGATTTGTTCCTTGTATATTTGAAATATCATATGCTTCAAGTCTATAGGGAGTACTTTCAATATCAAGTATTAGCTTCAGTTCCTCAAGAGCATCCTCTCCCATTTCCTTTTCCTTTAGAGTTTTATACTTCATCTGCTCAAGTGCAGCCTCTGCATTTTTTCTTGCCATTTCAATCAGGTGACTCTTTTCCCCTCTTTGAGGTACCTTTAATTGAACTCTACTTCCTTTTTTATCTGAAAGATAGGACTCTATAATATCTATTTCATTTATAGAATTCTGAAGAAGTATTTCCTTAGGGATATACTCTCTATCCCCATAGAATTGCATTATAAACTGGGATAGCATTTCTCCTTCATCCTCTTCAACATAGTCAAAATAAAAGTTCTCTCTTCCTAGGAGCTTTCCACCTCTAATAAAAAACACCTCAATGCAGGTACTCTCTTCAGTACTAATATATGCAATGACATCTCCATCATCCATTGTGGCATTTTCAAGCTTTTGCTTTTCTTGAATTTTTTGTATAGAGCCTATTTGATCCCTAAGCTCTCCAGCTCTCTCAAAATTAAGACTTTCCGCAGCCTCAATCATTCTATCCTTTAATTGCTTAATTAGCTCATCATGCTTTCCAGATAGGAGTGTTATAATATCCCTTACATATCCCATATATCTTTCCCTATCTATATTTCCAAGACAGGGTGCAATACATCTGTGTATATGATAATTAAGACAGGGTCTATCAACAACCTTACCAAATGCCAAATCCTTTTTGCAGCTTCTAATTGGGTATAGCTTCTTAACTAAATGCAATGTATCCCTTACAGCATATAAATCTGTATATGGTCCAAAATACTTAGCTCCGTCCTTTAATACATCTCTCGCCATAAATACTCTTGGGTATTCCTCATTAACTGTCACCTTAATATATGGATACTGTTTATCATCCTTGAGCTTAATATTATACCTTGGTCTATGCTTTTTAATTAAATTACACTCAAGAATAAGCGCTTCCAATTCTGAATCAGTAAGAATATATTCAAACTCCTCAATATGGCTAACCATTGTAATAACCTTTGGAGAGTGGGACTTTGAGCTTTGAAAATACTGTCTTACTCTATTTTTTAAAGAAATAGCTTTTCCTATATATATTATATTTCCCTCACCATTCTTCATTATATAAACTCCAGGATGGTCAGGAAGGTTTTTTAATGCCTCTTGTATATCAAACATAATTATCACCTACCTAATCTTGGTAAATATTATTGGCAGCCTCCATACTAAATAAATAAGTCCTGCTCCTGTAATAATTCCTTCAAATAAATTTCCCTGCCATGAACCTACCGAAAAAGTAAGTGGCATTTTATACTTTGTTTTTTTAAATGGAAAGAACAAAGGAACACCCCTGTTTGTGCACATGTCACACAAAATATGAGCCCCATAGCCTATTGTAAAGGGTAGAATACTATTTATCAAATCATACCTTACTGCAGCATTCCCCAATATACTTAAGAAGCATAAAAGTCCTGTTAAACTATGGGTTATTCCATTTCTATGGGTTGATATTCCAATTATAATCAGAAATATCCCAAGAGATCTTAAATAGGAATAATTCATGTAAAAATAATTCAATAGCAATATAAATATGCCTAATGTAATATAAACCGTTACCTTTGTCCACTTGCTCTTAACAGGCAGTATATATTTATTAATCAATCCCTTAGGATGATCTATATCAGGTAGTATTGATGCAAATGCGCATACTCCAAGGGAAGTTAGTGACAGTTGTATTGGTATATATTCAGATAAAATCACGGTTGCCATAACACCAATTCCAAGATGGGTCTTACCAGTCATAGCCTTCTCCTTTATGTTAACTAGTACTTTAAATATAGTATATACCATGGAATTTTATCGAACAAGTGTTTGTAATTAAAATTGTCTTAAATCACATAAATTTATTCAATTTTTGTATTTTATATTCAAAAAGTAACCCGTTAGGTTACTTTTTAAGATATGCTTTAATAACTTCCCTTGCTATTTCTGCTGCCCTTTTACCACCAACTCCACCTTCTTCAACTATAACTGCAACTGCAATTTGTGGATCCTCTGCAGGTGCAAAGGCTGTAAACCAGGAATGGGTTTCCTCATGATTTTCATTCTCTGCACTTCCTGTTTTACCTCCAACTGTTATTCCAGATATTTTAGCTCTAGCACCGGTGCCTGACTTAACGGTATCAACCATGTATTCTTTTATCTGGTTAGCAGTATTCTTACTAACAGCTGTTTGAAGCTCTTCAGGTTTACCCGTTTCAATTAGATTACCATTTGTACCCTTTATTTCTTTTACTATAGATGGTTTCATCATTATCCCATTATTTGCAATGGCAGATGTTACTAATGCCATATGTAGTGGATTTGTTGTAACTCCATGTTGACCTATTGCATCCTGTGCAATAAGTGCCTTCATATTTTTATCATCTATCTTTATGTTTCCTGATTTAACATTAATCGAATCATATATATCACTAACTCCTATTGAACTATTAAAC
>JARDZI010000234.1 GCA_029240935.1 Clostridiales bacterium | reverse complement strand
TTTCTTATTTCAGATACCTGCATAATGTTTTTACTGTTTCTTCCCATAGTATCAACCAAGATGATTTCACAATCCACCATTGTTTTTAAAACTTGGGGAATGTCCTTAATTGACAATATAACTCCAAAGGGTACTCCAAGTATCTCTGCATAGGTCTTTAGCTGCTCAACTGCACCAATTCTATATGTGTCCAGGGTAATTAAACCTACCTTTTTATTTTTATATAATGTATATAAGCTTGCAAGTTTAGCAATAGTAGTAGTTTTACCAACCCCAGTTGGTCCTACTAGTACTTGAATTCTTTCATCATAGAAGTTATCTATTTTAATTATTTCCTTTAATGAATCTAGTAATTCTTTTTCATAAGCCTTGGAATTTATTTTTATATCTTTATTTTTCCCCTTAATCTTTAGGTGTAACTCTTCAAGTATATCTTCAGGTATATCCTTCTCAATCATTTTATTTTTTATTTTACTTTTTCCAGGTTTTTTTATTTCCTCTGTTTTTTCAGTGTCATTTTGCTCTGCTAATTTTAGAACTAAATTTTTAAGCTCAGCTAGCTCACTTTGAACAGTATTTTTTTGTTCCTCAACTATTTTATTTTTTTTATTTCGCTCGTCTACAGCAGCAGTAACTTCATATTTCTGGGGCTTAAATAGACCAAGTATTCCCCTTTGTCTTATTCTCCTCTGACTAACAATAACTGCCTCTGATCCAAGCTCATAACGAATTTTAATCATGGCTTCATTCATATTATCAACTATATATCTTTTAATAATCATTATATTGTCACCATCCCAACTGTTTCAATTGAAATATCAGTGGGCACTTCATTCATTGATAATACTGTGATATTAGGAAATACTATTTCTGTTAGCTTTCTAAAAGCTGGCCTAATTCTTGGAGAACATAAAACCACAGGTTGATTATTATTAAAATTACTAATTTCAAGATTAGTTTGAATAGATTCAAATATATTCTTAGTCACATCCGGACCTAAAGCCGGATACGAGCCCTGGAATGATTTTTGAATACTATCAGATATCATTTGTTCAATATTAGGATGTAATGTTAATACCCTAATTGTTTTGTTTTCGTCTACTAAATTCTTACAGATTGTTCTTCCAAGTGAAAATCTAACATATTCAGTTAATAATTCTATATCCTTAGTATTGGCAGCATTATCTGCCAGGCTTTCAAGTATGGTAACAAGGTCTCTTACGGGAACTCTCTCCATTAGAAGACTTTGCAATACCTTTTGAACCTCACCTATACTTAATATATTTGGTATTAATTCATCAGTTACAGCACTATAATTTTCCTTCATATTATCAATGAGCATTTTAACCTCTTGTCGTCCAAGCAATTCATGTGAATGTTGTTTTATTACCTCTGTTAAATGTGTTACTAAAACTGTTGTAGGATCAACAACGGTTATATCAAGGAGTTCAGCCTCTTCCTTTTTGCCATCAGGAATCCAAACAGCGGGAAGTCCAAAGGTTGGTTCAATAGTTTTTATTCCATCTATTGGAACCCCTTCACCAGTTGCATCAATTGCTAGATAATGATTGCAAAGAATCTCTCCCCTTGCCACTACAGTGCCCTTAATTTTAATAGCATACTCGTTTGTGGCAAGCTGTAGATTATCTCTAATTCTAATTGGCTGTACCACCACTCCCATTTCCACTGCACATTGCCTTCTAACTCCTGCAATTCTATCTAGCAAATCTCCTCCCGAGGATATATCAGCCAATGGAATTAATCCATAACCCATTTCTATTTCAAGTGGTTCAACATTCAGTAGATACAATACATTCTCAGGCTCCCTTTTATCAGATGATATTTCATCTGATATTGCAGTTTCCCCGGAAAGACTAGTTTTCTCTTCCTTCATTAATAAAAAAGCAGATATTCCTGTAAAAACGGATAGTGTTAAAAATACTAAATGTGGCATTGAAGGAATAATTCCAAGTATAAATAATATTCCACTCGAGATTGCTAAAATCTTTGGGTAGGAAGTCAACTGTCCTACAAGCTGCTCTCCAAGTGAAGTTTCATTGGAGGATCTTGTTACAATAATAGCAGAAGCAGTTGAAATTAGTAGTGCTGGCAGCTGGTTAACCAAACCATTACCTACTGTTAAAAGAGCATAATTCTTGAGTGCATCAATAGCTGGCATATTATGATATAACATTCCAATAACAGTACCACCAAGTAAATTAATAACTACTATTAAAACACCTGCAATCGCATCTCCTTTAACAAACTTGCTAGCTCCATCCATAGTCCCGTAAAAATCAGCTTCCTGCTGCAATTTTTTTCGCCTGATTTTTGCTTCCTGCTCAGTTATAATACCAGCATTTAAATCTGCATCTACTGCCATTTGCTTACCTGGCATTGCATCCAAAGTAAATCTAGCTGATACTTCTGATATTCTTCCTGCACCATTTGTAATAACTAAAAACTGAACTATTACGATTATTATAAATATTACAAATCCAACGACATAATCTCCGCTAACAACAAACTCTCCAAATGCATTGATTATATCTCCTGCATTTGCTTCACCAAGTATAAGTCTGGTTGAGGAAATATTAAGCCCTAATCTAAAAAGGGTTGTAATAAGAAGCAGTGTTGGAAATACAGAAAACTCTAGTACTTCAGTTGTAAACATAGTTAACAGAACTATTACAAGTGATATAGCAAGGTTAAAAGCAATCAATCCATCAAGCATTCCTGATGGTAGTGGAATTATAATCATTAAAATTATAAGAACAACAACAACAGCTACAATTATATCAAGATTTTTGGTCATCTTTGAATCCATTCTACCGTTTGCCATTTAATCAACCTCACATCTTTTTCATGCTGTAAACAAAGGCTATAATTTCTGCTACTGTTTGGTACAGCTCCACAGGAATTACTTCATTTATTTCAACTCTTGCAAACAAAGTTCTTGCAAGTTGTTTGTTTTCTAAAATTGGTACTTTATTTTCCTTTGCAATTTCTTTAATCCTTAGGGCAACAAGATCTGCTCCTTTAGCAATAACTATTGGTGCAGCACTTTCCCCTTTATCATATTTTAGGGCTACAGCAAAGTGAGTAGGGTTTGTAATAACTACAGTAGCCTTAGGAACCTCTTGCATCATTCTTCTCATTGAAATTTCTCTTTGCTTTTGTTTGATTTTTGATTTTATTTCTGGATTCCCTTCCATTTGCTTATACTCTTCTTTTACTTCCTGTTTTGTCATTTTTAAATCCTGTTTGAACTGCCTCTTTTGAAAAATGAAATCCACAAGACCAATAAGCAGCATGACTAAAACAATCTTTGATAACTGAGAATCAGCAATATCCTTAACGAATGGGAATATTCCACCTGGATTTAAGTCCGAGGTTCTTAATATATCATTCATTTTTGATTTTATAAAGTTAAATGCCACATATGCTATAATTGAGACCTTTGCCAATGACTTTAAAAGTTCAACTAGAGAACGCTTTGAAAAAAACCTTTTAAAGCCTTGAATAGGATTTATTTTTTCGAATTTTGGTTTCATACTCTCGGTCGTTAAAATAAATCCAGATTGCAGCAGATTACCTGCTATCCCAATAACTAAAACAGTTAATACAATAGGCAGTGCAGCAGTTAATCCATTTTTCAACATGAAAATAAATATAGAAAATACATCTCCACTATTCATAACTTCTTTTGTTAAAAACTTAAAACTTTCAATTATGAATAACCTTCCCTTAGTATATAATGAATCCCCGTATATATTGAATGCAATCATAACAAATAAAAGCACTATTGCAGAATTTAAATCTACACTCTTAGGAATTTGCCCCTTCTTTTTTGCATCGCTTAACTTCTTGCCAGTTGGATCTTCTGTCTTATCATCCTTTGCAAATAAAAATAATACAGGAAACATATTAAAAAATTTAAGTATTTCATTAGGTATTGATTCAAATGCTTTTATATATATTCTTGTTAATCCAGGTAATATTATTGTTATGGCTAGGAGACCAACTAACACCTTTATTGGCATGCCTAATATAAAAATGTGTATTTGTGGCACGGCTCTAGAAATAAGACCAAGTGTAAAGTCAGTTAAAAAAAGTACGATTATAATAGGGGCTGCTAATTGAATACTTATTAAAAAGCTATGGGTAAAAACACTTACCAAATGAGTAAATATGTTAGTATCTATGGTCATTACTCCAGGTGGGATTATCTCAAAGCTTTTAATAACTGCTTCAATTAATACATGGTGAAAATTAAAGGTTAGAAAAAGTATAAGTGCAATCCAGTTAAACAATCTTTCAAATACAGTTGAACTACTAGAGGTTGAAGGATCATAATAGGCTGACATTGAGAAACCTATACTAAAATCAATTAATTGTGCGGAAGCTCTTACTGCATTGAATATTAATGTAGCAATAAAACCTATAACAAGTCCAATTAATAATTCCTTAGAACAAACAATTATAAGCTCAATATTTGATGAGGGCGTTACAAAATTTGCAGCAGTCATTGAAATACTCATCATGTAACCCATAATTAATGATAGACCAACCTTAACTAGAGCGGGAATTTGTTTCATTGAAAAAACCGGGGAAGAAATTAACATTGCAACTACTCTTATGGATACTATAAAAAATAAAATAAAATTTGTCTGCATCATATCACCTATTTAACAACATATGAAATGTTATTTAACATAGTTTGTATAAACTCAATTATTGTTTGAAGCATCCATGGTCCTAGAATAATAAAAACAACAACTATGGCTAGGAGCTTAGGTACAAATGTTAATGTTTGTTCCTGAATCTGTGTAACAGCTTGAAATATACTAATAATAAGTCCTATAACCATACTAACTATTAAAACAGGTGCTGCAACTGTTAAAGCTGTGGTAATGGCTTGATTTCCTATGGATACAACAAATGATTCTGACATACTTTCACCCCTATTTAAAGCTTTCTAATAAAGACTTAACTACTAAATGCCATCCATCTGCCATTACAAAAAGCAATATTTTAAATGGTAGTGAAATAGTTACCGGGGGCAGCATAAACATACCCATTGACATCAATATACTTGCAACAACCATATCTATAACAATAAATGGAACAAATATTAAAAAACCCATTTGAAAAGCTGACTTAAGTTCACTTATTATGAAGGAAGGTACTAGTACACTAAATGGTACCTCATATCTATCCTCAGGCTTTTCAATATTAGAGGCATCATAAAACAATGCCAAATCCTTTTCTCTAGTCTGATTAAGCATAAAATCCTTTATTGGCTTACTTCCAATTTCTAAGGCCTGCTCCTGGGTAATTTCTTCTCTAATATATGGTTGTATAGCATTTGTATTTACAGTGCTATAAACAGGCGCCATAACAAATAAAGTCATAAACAATGCTAATCCAACTAAAACCTGATTCGGAGGAGATTGCTGAGTAGATAGCGCATTCCTAACAAATCCTAAAACAATAATAATTCTTGTAAATGACGTCATGGTCAAAACAATAGCAGGAATAAAGGTTAATGAAGTTAACAAAAGCAATAGCTTTATATTATCAACATATTCCTTTGGGGTTTCTGCACCATCAACGGAAATATTAACCTTTGGAATGT
>JARDZI010000233.1 GCA_029240935.1 Clostridiales bacterium | reverse complement strand
TTGTCATTATATTTTCCCTCCAATCTTTGTTCTAAGAAGTCTGAGATATTTCCTGGAAATATACGTCTCCTCGCCATTATAAAAGGTTGCTTTCATAAGACCATTTGCCAGTGGGCTGTAATATTGTACCTGATCCAAATTCATTATGACTGACTTGGATATACGGGCAAATTGCTTAGGAAGAATCTCTTCCAGTTCATAAAGCCTCTTTTTAGCTTCATACACCTTGCTGCCAATGTGCACAAACAGGATGTCCTGAATGGTTTCAAAGTATAAAATGTGTTCGCAGGAAATTGAATATATTTGTTCTCCTAGAAAACAAGGAATTGTCATGGTCTGATAGGCAGCTTTTTCAATGATTTCCTGTAGTTTTTTTATTCCAGGATGGTTTTGACAAACCTGCAGCACCGCACATTCCTCTTCTTTAGAATTTACATACTGTATTTCTACTTTCATGGGCATCATCTCCTTATCTATAGAATACCTTTTTTATTATAGGATTTCTATAGTTTACCGGTTAGTGGTCTGAAAACTGAGGTAAGTGGAAGAAAGGTTTGTTGATTTGACAATTAGAACCATAAAATGTAATTATTATACAACATTCTGAAGATTTTATGAAGAATGTCTTTTTTTGTGGAAAATGTAACAATGTAGTAGTAATATTGTTAAGGTGAGATATCTAAAATATGGGAGATGGTTAAAATGAGTATTCGGTTTAAAACAAGAGGAAAGCTGCTTTCATTGATTATTTCTACAATATTAATTTTTAGTATTGTTGTTAGTGTGATTATCTATGTTCAGTTTAATAGTTTTATAACCAACAGCACTCTTAGGACAAGTTCAAATCTAAGTATAGAATTGATTAATCAGGAGTACAAAGGCGACTGGAACATAGTAAATGGCAAGCTATATAAAGGAAGCAAGTTAATTAACGATGATTCTGAGCTGGTAGACAGCATTAAACAGAGAGCTAATGTTGAGTGCACTATATTCTTAAAGGACACGAGAATTGCAACAACTATAACTAGTAACAATACCAGGGCCATAGGAACAAAGGCAGAAGAAAGGGTTATAGAAACTGTTGTAGCTAAAGGAACTGAGTATGTAGGTAATACAACTATTTTAAATGAACCATATAAGGCAATATATATTCCTATAAAAGATAAAAATGGTTCAAATATAGGTATGTTTTTCATAGGAATGGATAAGAAAGTCATTGATAGCCAAGTAAATGAGATACTAGTAGAGATCTCCAAATTTACCCTGGCATTAATATTAGTATCAATAGTAGGTATGATGTTCTTTGCTACTAAATTTATAATCAAACCTCTCAACAATACAAAGAAGTACCTGAGATTGCTTTCAAATGGTGATTTATCTTTTGATATATCTCATGAATACTTAAAGAGAAATGATGAATTTGGGGAAATTACTGGAGCTATAAAGTCTACGCAGGATTCAATAAAGAATATGATTAAATCCATAAAGGAGAGCTCTGAAAACATCGATACTCAATCAGAGACTCTGACTGCAGTATCCGAAGAAATGGCAGCATCCTCAAGCAATGTAACATCAGCAATACAGGATGTCGCAAAAGGTGCAGAGGACCAGACAGAACGATTGATGAAGGTTTCCCATATAACAAATAAATTTGGTTCTCATTTAGAAAATATAATAAAAGCTATCGAAGAAGTTGATAAAAATGCAAATGAAATTGATAATATAGCAAATGACAGCAATAGCAAGATAGATAATCTGGCAAAATCAATTAATGCAGTTAAAAGCGTATTCAACGATTTCTCAGAGAAGATATCAAACTTAGGGACTAAAATCAACAAAATAAATGATATTTCCAATTTGATAAATGGAATCGCAAGTCAGACAAACCTTCTAGCTCTTAATGCAGCTATTGAAGCAGCCAGAGCAGGTGAAGCAGGAAGGGGCTTTGCAGTAGTAGCTGACGAAATTAGAAAGCTTGCAGAAGAAAGTAAAAATTCTTCAGAGACTATTAATTCTCTAATAAGTGATATCTCAAAAAACAGTGACAGTATGGTTAGCACCTCAAAGGAAATGAGCGATGAGTTATCAAGTGAAATGGATATAGTAAATGCAGCTATAAAATCCTTTGACAGTATTGTAAATTCCATAAGAGCTATAATTCCTAAAATACAGGAAGTCAATAATTCTTCTGCTTCACTGCATAGAGATAAAGATATAATAATCGAAAAAATAGAGGAAGTTGCATCAGTTTCGGCTCAGATGTCCTCATCCTCAGAGGAGATTTCAGCATCCACAGAGGAAGTGAATGCATCAACGGAAGAAGTAGCAGGAACAGCATATAACTTAAGCAGTATGACCAGGGAAATGCTTGACAATGTAAATAAGTTCAAGTTATAGGAGTAAGTTTCAAAAGCAGCATTCTAAGGGATGCTGTTTTTTGTATTGCCTAGTCTATTCTATAATGAAGTTTTTTGATGAATTTTGTATTATTTAGATGTGCTGTAATTATTTATATGATAATATTTATATAAGTACAAATGTAAGGAATTTAAGCACATTTACGATGAAAGGATGATTTGTAATATGTTAAATAGACTCATCTGTAATAATGAATGTGATGCGTATATTGACAAATTTTTTAACTCCATAGCAGAAGGCATCCTTTTTATGAAGAGTATATATAATGAAGATGGACAGGCTTTTGAATTTACTGTTCTAGATGTAAACAAAGCCTTTGAAAAAATATTTGAGATCAGCAGAGTTAGTATTATAGGAAAGACACTGAAGGAAGTTTATCCAGACATTATTCCGGAATGGATTGATATATACAAGGAGATTGCAGTTTCAGGAGAAGTTAAGCAGTCAGACATTCATTTTCAGTTTGGTGACAAGCACTTTAAGATTAATATTGTAAGCCCTTCAAAAGGGAATATTATTACCTTTTTTCATGACATAACTACTCAAGTGAAGGCCGATGAAATTTTAAAGAAACACTTTATACTTTTTGAAAATGCCCATGACATATTGCTCTACCTAAAGTCTGATGGCACTATAATTGATGCCAATAAAACCGCTGTAAATAAGTACGGTTATACTTATCTTGAACTTTTAAGCATGAACATACAAGACCTCAGGCATCCTGCAATGAGGCAATACTTTAAAGATCAAATGGAAATTTCAGCTTCTAAGGGTATAGTGTTTGAAGGAATGCATATTAGAAAAGACGGTACAAGCTTCCCTGTAGAAGTAAGCTCAAGAAGTATCGATGTAAATGGCGAGCTTCTAAGAATCCATATAATCCGTGATATTACGGATCGAAAAGAAGCAGAAGAAAAAATCAAGTATCTTGCAAATAATGATGCCCTTACAGGAATTCCAAACAGAGGATATTTAATGAATGAGCTTAAGGATATCCTGGAGGTCTCAGAAAGGGACTACTTAAAATTTGCAGTAATACTCTTTGATATAGACAAATTCAAAGCTATAAATGATATATACGGCCATAATGCTGGAGATGAGGTTTTAAAAACAGTAGCCCAAAGATTTAAAGAAGCTGTTGAAAAACCAGGCATATTTGGAAGACTTGGCGGCGATGAGTTCCTTGCAATTCAGCCAGCAGTGAACGGTAAGCAAGATGTGTCAGCATTGGCAGAAAAAATACTTAAGTCTATTTGCAGGCCAATCAACCTTGGCAGCGTAAACCTAGATTTAAGCATAAGCCTAGGAGCTGCGATTTACCCTGAGGCTTCCAGGGAGATAAAGGATTTGACACATTGTGCGGATAAGGCTATGTATGAAGTGAAGCAAAAGGGTGGTAAGGGTTATAATATTTATGAAGGTTTAAAAGTAGATTAGGCGTCCTTGGGGGCGCTTTTGTTTTGCTATAACTAAGCAGAATTTCCACAGGCTAATACAGAATATACCATATACATATTTTCCATTTGTTGTATAATTAATCTATGAGATAATTATAAAATTTGGTTATCAGGGGGATAAATTAGCAATGAAAAGAATATTGTTAGTGGTGTTATTGATGATAACACTTACTGTAACGGCATGCAGTCCAGCACCAAAACAAAAGGATGCAAGCCCAACGACGGATATAAAAATAACCAAGCATCCAAGTCCCGCAAATTATAACCGTGGGAGCTTAAAAGTGTTGCCTCAATTCGACCCTAATTACGGAGGTGGCAAGGTAATTGATTTGAGAGGATTCGATTTAAGTTCCATTGATTTAAAGGATAAGCTTAATGATTTAATGTATTCTGATTATGATAGCAAAACAATTTGGTCTAAAAGTTTGCCTAAAAATTTTAATCCTGAAGAAATAATGAAACTTGGCAAAACCCCTGGACTGGGAGTAGACCGACTACATAAGAGAGGAATAACGGGGAAAGGTATCGGAATTGCAATCATAGACCAGGGACTCTTGGTGGACCATCCTGAATATAAGGATAATCTTAAAATGTATGAGGAAATCCATTGCTTTGACAGTCAGGCAACAATGCACGGCTCAGCAGTATCCTCAATAGCTGTAGGGAAGAATATAGGGGTAGCACCTGATGCAAATTTATATTATATTGCTGAAACTCATGGAGATTTTATAGGCAGTGGGTTCACATGGGACTTTACCTGGCTTGCAAAGTCTATTGATAGGATTCTTGAGGTAAATAAGACCCTTTCTAATGATGAAAAAATTAGGGTTATTTCGATTTCTGTTGGTTGGGATAAAGATCAAAAGGGCTATGACGAGGTAAATGCAGCCGTAAACAGGGCAAAGGACGAAGGAATATTCGTTGTATCATCTTCATTAATAAATACTGATGGATATATGTTTAATGGTTTAGGCAGAAGCCCTCTGAATAACCCTAAATTGCCTTCTTCTTATGAGCCAGGATTATTTTGGGCAGATAGATACTATGAAAATGATAAGGAATTTTATGCTACCATAGGGAAATCTGTTGGAGCAAATATTGGTGAAGTATTACTGGTACCTATGGACTCAATGACTGTTGCAAGTCCTACAGGTATTAACGATTACGTATTTTATAGAGAAGGTGGATGGAGTTGGTCAATTCCATTTATAGCAGGTTTATATGCTTTGGCATGTCAAGTTAAACCAGATATGAATCCTAATATTTTCTGGTCAGCAGCACTGAAAACTGGTGATACAATCAAAGTTCAAAAGAACGGAAAGGAATACGAGTTGAAGAAGGTTGTAAACCCTATAAAATTAATGGAAGCTATAAAATAAGGGGGAATTATTAATGGTTAGACTACTTACACAGGCTGATAAAAAAAGCATACTGGAATACCTTGCGAGAAATGAAATTGAGACTTCATTTTTATATGCAAACATCGTTGAATTTGGAGTTGAAAACAGACGAGATATTAGAAGGTGCGGGGATTACTACGGCTTTTTTAAGGGAAATGAGCTGAGAGGAATACTTCCTTTTTATAATCTTGGAAGCTGCATACCTCACTATGAGGAAGAGGAAGCTGTGCCTTTATTTGCAGAGCTGATGAAAGAGAGACGCTTTGAGTTTTTGCTGGGAATGCGTAAAATTATAAGACCCTTGTATGATGAGCTTGAGGCTCGCAAGGAGATACATTCCTACAATGAGAGTTCTTATTTTATAAATAAAAATTTTAAACCCGTTGTATTGGAG
>JARDZI010000232.1 GCA_029240935.1 Clostridiales bacterium | reverse complement strand
CACTTTTATCCTTTATAATATTTCACAATAGACAAATTCAATATCTTACTTAACAGAGTCCAATTCAAAAGACCAGATATAATTATCTGGTCTTTTAGCCATCATAAAACTAGAATTTTTTTATTGGATTTACCTCTACAAGCTTATTCACAGGTGCTTCAATCTTACTATTATTATTAAGATCTGTGACTTCTGCTATATTATTACTGTTTACGTCCTCAATCCAAACTGGAGCACCATCATACAGCACCTGTATATTTTCCTTAGTTTGATTTAGTATTTCCTTTGCCCTTTTATTATCCATAATATCACCTCTATTTTAATTTATAGTATTCCTCTTTAGAGGCGTAATTATTACAAATCTTCATTCCCCACCCTTAAGGTTTTTACTCCGAATGTAAAAAACACTATTCCAAACAATACAAGTACCATAAGATTCATCCATATAGAAGAAAATTCATTTCCTGAGGCAAGCTTTTCAAATGCATCCATTGCCCACATCTGGGGTATAAAATTTGCTACTTTCTGTATTGAATCTGGAAACCATTTAGCAGAGAAAAAGCATCCTCCAAGTATACTTACAGGCACTATTGAAATAAGATTTATAATACTATACTTTTGGTTATCTGTTATAAAACCTGCCATACCTATTGAAATTCCTACAGCTGAAATTAAATATACCAATGAAATTATTATTACATTTATTAATGAGGTTCCCCAATCTACCTTAAATAATAGTGTAGTAACTGTAATATACAAAGTCACCTGCAATAGCCCAAGTATAAAGCTTGCTAATACATTACCAAGTATCATTTCATACTCCCTGACTGGAGCTGCAAAGATTCTCATAAATGTCTTTTCCTTTTTATCCTCAAGTATCATGCCAATTCCAGTTCCCATAAACATCATTACCATAATAAGAAGAAATCCTAAATAGCTTCTAGTCTGATCAGAAATGGGACTCATTTTATCCTCTACACTGCTTATATCCATTTTTACAGATTCTCCACTATATACTCCATCTAAATACATATTAATCATTTCCTTTGCCTGCTGACCAGCTGCTGATGGACTATACTCAACTATTCTAACTAATGTATCCTCTTTTACTGCAATGCTGGCCGTAAAATTCTCAGGAAGGATTATTCCACATGGGTATTCATTACTTTCTACTTTCTTTTCTATACTATTATCATCTATGTTAATAATTTTGAACATATTTGAATTATCCAGGAACTGGATCAACTCCCCTCCTATGGCACCCTTATCAAGATTTGAAACTGCTAGAATCTGCTTTGTTCCACCGGCCTTGCCCATCATTAGTACAACAAACAAGCCTGCAAGCACTGGAAATATTACTAAGAATCCAAAGGATAATTTTTGCTGTAGAAGTCTTTTAATTACATTCCAACAAATTATAAAACTATTCATAAAAATTCTCCTTTCTAAAAAAGTATAAAGCAACACATAACATAACAATACCTGTAATAAGCAACACTAAAATATTGGGTACTATGCTTATGCATGACTTTCCAGACATGATATCCACATAGCCTGAATGAAGCCAATGATTCAATGTAAACTTCTGCATTATAGCGGAAATACCAGTTCTTCCTATACGGTAAGGATCAAAAGGTGCACTGAAAAAACTCATTACAACTACTACCATGGAAAATACTCCAATAGCTGTCTTTGAAGTTTTAAAAAATGCACAGAATGCAAATGCCATGCAAACTGAGACAAATACTCCAGAAAGTGTTAATAAAATTATTCCTGTTATGGAGTTTCCCCATTCTATACCCATTACTATTTTGCAGAAGACCATAAGAAGAAATCCTGTACACATTATAAATATACCTGTTGAAATTATATAGCTGACAAGTATTTTAACCTTGGAAACAGGCCCTGAGTACATCCTCATAAGGGTATTTTCATCCCTCTCCGTAGCCAACTTTCCAACTCCAATTCCACCCATGAACAGTATAAATATTGAAACAAGCCCAGCAGCATATCCCTGTGATGTTTTAAAGGATGCAAATTTACCTAGGACTATTGTTTCCACGAAACCTGATCTTACTGCTCCTGTACTTACCCCAGAAAACTGTTCAGAAATAATATTCATTCCAAGGAGCTCAAGCATAAATACAATTATTACAAGTATATTCACAGGACTTCTTAAGTCATTTTTAAGGTTTTTATTAATAATATTTAACATTTCATTACCCCCTAATCCCTCAGATTTTTTCCAGTAAGAGATAGGAACAGACTCTCAAGGTCAGGTTCTATTATGTTAAAGCTTTTAACCTTTACATCATGCTTTGCAAGTGTAAACAAGATATCCTGAAGCTGCTGCTGACCATTGGTTGTGATTATCTCAAGTACATCATCCTTAAATGCCGCACTTTTAATGCCTCTCATTTTCTTTATCTCATCTTTTGCATTAAAGCTTGGAGTATTTATTTTTAAAAGGAGCTTTTCATCCTCTGCAAGGATATTTTTAAGCTCCTGTTTTGTGCCTAGGGCAATCAGTTTGCCATTATCAATGATTCCCACCCTATGACATAGGCTCTCAGCCTCCTCCATATAATGGCTGGTATATATTATTGTTGAACCCCTTCGGTTCAATTCCTTTATACTCTCCAAAATGTGATTTCTTGATTGTGGATCAATACCAACAGTAGGCTCATCAAGTATTATTATTTTAGGTTGATGAACTATTGCACAGGCTATATTTAACCTTCTTTTCATTCCTCCAGAAAATTTTTTTGATTTTTCATGTTCTCTATCCTTTAACCCCACAAATTCTAACGCTTCCTCTGTCCTATCCTTCAGCTCCTTTCCTTTAAGACCATAGAGCCTTCCAAAGAATAGCACATTATCCCTTGCACTCATGTTTGAATATATGGCTAAATCCTGGGGTACTAAGCCCATTATTCTTTTTGCATTTATGCGACTGGCTTTGTCATTTAAATCAAAGCCTCCCACTTTTACACTTCCACTGTTTAAGCCTAGTAACCCTGTTATTATTTTAATAGTTGTACTCTTGCCAGCACCATTTGGTCCTAGCAATCCAAATATTTCTCTCTCTTCAATATTCAAGCTTAAATTGTCAACTGCAAGCTTACTTCCATATCTCTTAATTAGATTTTCTATTTTAATAATACTCATTTAAAACCCTCCTATTTGATTATAGGGTAATAATATAATACCTGATTATCACATTCCATGACCTGGAGTCATTTAGTGGGATGACTAAAGTAATGCCCGAAGGGTGACAGCCACATCAGATATCAGATTTGAAGCAAATCTGATATCTGATGTGGCTGTCACCCTTCTACCTTCCCTTTAAATAAAAAATTGCTATCTGGGTTCTATCTCTTAATCCAAGCTTACTGAGTATTTCTGATATTTTGTTTTTAACAGTTCCTTCGCTTAGAAACACCCTGTCAGCAATTTCTTTATTGGTATAACCATCTGCAATTGACTTAATTATCTCAATTTCACCTAGGTTTAGGTTGAAATTTGAAAAATTTACTTCTTCTCTTTTATTTAACATTCCTGCAAGCCTGGCTGCGGCTTCAGGATGGATTAGCATATTTCCACTATGGACTATCTTTATTGCTTCCATTATTTTATCAGGAGAAATATTCTTCAAAAGATATCCTGAAGCACCATTCTTAAGTGCCTGGGATATGTAGTTATCATCGTTAAATGTGGTAAGGATTATAACATTTATATTAGGGTTGAGCTCTTTAATCTTTTTAGTTCCTGCAACTCCATCACATATTGGCATTCTAATATCCATTAACACAACATCCACATTATTTTCTCTGCAGAAATTAAATGCCTCATCCCCATCAGAACAGGTACCTTTAACCTCTATTTCCTTATCCATAGAAAGTATTATCCCCATGCTCTCTCTGACAATCCTGTCATCATCAACTATAATTACTCTAATGGCCATACTACCACCCCTTAAATCAATTATTTGCTGGAACAATACATTCTAGAATAAAGCCATCATTACTAAATACTCTAATGCTTCCTCCCACAAAGCTTGTTCTCTCCTCCATACCTAAAATACCCATTCCCTTATTAATCTCAGAACAACCTATACCATCATCCTTGACTGTTAATGCAACAGTATTTTCAATGTATTTAAGTGTAACATCTATATTTTGAGATTTTCCATGTTTTATAGAATTAGTAAGTGACTCTTGAAGATTTCTATAAAGAACAATTTCGACTCCAGGATAAAGCTTTACTGGAGTCCCGAGAAGGGATAATACAACATTTACACTTGTCTTTTTTTCGAACTCCCTAAGCATATCCTCAATTGAAGCAAGAAAATTTCTATAGGCTTTAGGTTTCATTCCCCTTACTGTTTCCCTTAATACATCAATACTTTCTCTTAGGTTGTCCCTTGATTCTACTATGAGCTCCCTTCCCTTTAAGGTATCTAAATCCATAACTCTAATTCCTGCTTCCATTTGAATCAATAGAGCGGTAAGCCTATGTCCTATAGTATCATGTATTTCCTCTGATATTCTATTTCTTTCCTCAAGCTGTGTAAGCTCCTCAACCCTTTTAGAATATGCCTCCACCTGTTTTTTAGTATTTTCCAGTTCGTAGCTATATCTTCTAACATCATCATATAAATGCTCAAGCTCATTAACCTTATTTGAAGTCCTCAATAATGTCATTAACAATACCAAAATTGCTGTATATATAACTATATTTAAAACAATGTAATCAATACTTCTATCCTTCAATAAATACACCAAAGCAATTAAGGAAACAACAGATATTCCATAGAGATATTTTTCAATATTAATTGTTCCGTAAATTAATGTAATAAAAGTCAATAAATAAATTAATCCCCCAAAGCTTGTACCTAAAAGCAATACTATTATTAACTCAATAATAAGTGATAACAGAGCAAGTTCTCCCTTTAGCAACAGGTATCTGACTTGCATATTAAGTAAATACAACAAAGAAAATAAAATAAATCTTGGTACAAGATTGCTTGGTATGGTCATAACTGAATAAACTCCAATAGCAAAAAAGAAAAGGATACAAATGATATGAAGCTTTTTGTTATTCATATTTCCTCCTCTGTCAACCCATTACTAATAATGTAATTATTATATCATTATTTATTATTCCTGGCAGAAAAATTAGCTTTTAAAGAATGTAACTCATTAGAATTATTTTTTATATTGACATAACATAGTAAATCATGGTATAAATGTAAATGTAAAAATAAGTTATTAAAGGGGAACTAAAAATGAGTAATATAAGCAGAAGCACTAACTATTCAATGTAATTGAATATTGTTCTAAAAGAAGTCTTATTTCAGGTAATGGATTACGCAATATGTGTACCCATTTATTTATGTTGCTTCTTTTAGAGATTGTTAGGAGCAGTAGCTTGCATTTCACCTTTAATATTTTATTAATTGGTAAATTTGCCGTAAGCAAACAGCTTTACGGTTTTTTTATTGCCTTTTATCCTATAATATTAAACAAAATACTCAAGGGACTGTATTGAACTTTTGTTCTTTTCAGTCCCTTTTTGCTACAAGGAGGTACTAAAATGAAATTCCCAGTAAAAAAATATTTAAATTTATTTTCAAAATATCTTAAGCCACAATTACCACAATTGATTCTA
>JARDZI010000231.1 GCA_029240935.1 Clostridiales bacterium | reverse complement strand
CTGCAACAGCTGATGATGTAACTGTGGATTCAAATGGAAAGGTTAGAGAATATTTATTTAGAACTTGCTTTAGCGATTCCTTCCAGGGTTTTATAATGGCAAACTTCGCTTTTAACGATTTAGCTGGAAAGAATGCAGCAATACTTGTTGACTCAACAAGTGACTACAGCAAGGGTCTAGCAAAGAAGTTTAAAGAAAGATATGCAGAGCTCGGTGGAAAAGTTGTTACCGAAGAAGCTTATCAGCAAAAGGAAACTGATTTTAGAGCAGTTTTAACCTCCATAAAGGCTACAAACCCTGATGTACTGTTCTTACCTGGTTATTATACAGAAGTAGGATTAATAGTTAAACAAGCAAGGGAGCTTGGACTTAATGTTCCTGTACTTGGTGGAGATGGATATGATTCACCTAAGCTTGCAGAGCTCGCAGGTAAGGACGCTTTAAATAAGGTTTACTTCACAAATCATTATTCATCAAATGATACTACAACAGAGGTTGTAAAATTCAAGGAATCATATAATGCAGAATATAAAAAGGATCCAAATGCATTTAATGCTTTAGGTTATGACATGGCGTACTTCCTTGTAGATGCTTTAAAGAGAGCAGGAGAAGCTAATTCAGAGAAGGTAAAGGAAGCATTAGCAACAACAAAGGATTTCTCAGGTATAACTGGAACACTTTCAGTTGATGAAAACCACAATGCAGTTAAGTCAATAACAATACTTGAAGTAAAGGATGGAGAGCCTACCTTCCTAACAAAAGTAGAGCCATAAGCCTAATTTTCAAAAAATCTATAGCGAATGTATTTGAAATACTCCTTTCAAATACATTCGTTAATTATAAAGGAAGTGATATGCTATGGAACAACTTATGCAGCAGGTTATTAACGGAATTTCTTTAGGGAGTGTGTATGGATTGCTAGCCCTTGGCTATACCATGGTATACGGAATTATAAACTTAATAAACTTCGCCCATGGAGATGTATATATGCTTGGTGCATATGTTGGCTTTTTATTAACTACCCATCTCCATTTAGGCTTTTTACCCTCTATCTTAATCACCATGGTTGTTTGTGCTATTTTAGGGATAATAATTGAAAAAATTGCATATAAGCCAATAAGAAATTCTACAAGAATCGCAGCACTAATTACAGCAATTTCTGTTTCATTATTTATTGAATACTTGACAATGTATGTTGCAGGACCGGAAATACGCTCATTCCCCAAGGTATTACCCGATATGAGTATAAAATTATTCAACAATGGGGTTGTGTTGAACATTAGAGATATCTATATAGTACTTACTACCATTATATTAATGTTAGTGCTTCAATTTATAATACACAGGACTAAAGTTGGTAAGGCCATGAGAGCAGTTTCACAGGACAGTGATGCTGCACAGCTCATGGGTATTAATGTAAACAGAACCATATCCTATACCTTTGCAATAGGCTCAGCACTGGCTGGTGCTGGAGGAGTATTAGTAGGTGTTTATTACAACACTATTAACCCACTTATGGGAGTTGGTCCTGGCCTAAAGGCATTCGTAGCTGCTGTTATTGGAGGAATAGGAATAATTCCAGGTGCAATGTTTGGAGGTCTTTTCCTTGGAATGACAGAAACAATGGTTGCAGCCTATGGTGGCTCAATGTATAAGGATGCTGTTGCGTTTGCAATATTAATACTTGTACTTTTGATTAAGCCTACTGGGCTTTTTGGTAAAAATATAAAGGAAAAGGTATAGGGGTGATAAAATGAAGCTGCTTGAGAAAAAAAGTTTAATTAGTCTGGTAATTGTTCTCCTCATATATGCTGCAATGCAGCTTATGATATATACTGGATTTATAAATTCATATCTGCTTATGAATATAATAATTATTGGAATAAATATAATCCTTGCAGTCAGCCTGAACCTGATAACAGGTATTACAGGACAATTCTCCCTAGGCCATGCTGCCTTTATGTCAATTGGTGCTTATGTTTCTGCTATTGCCACAGCAAAGCTTGGCTTGCCATTTGCCCTAGGGATTATACTTGCAGCAATAGTTGCAGGACTGGCTGGAATGTTAATAGGCATACCTACCCTAAGGCTAAAGGGTGATTACCTGGCAATAGCAACTCTGGGTTTTGGTGAAATTGTAAAAATTATTTGGTTAAATACAGAATATGTTGGCGGAGCTAGTGGATTTAATGATATTCCTCAATATACAAACTTTACATGGGTATTTTTTGCAATAGTCCTAACCATAGCATTAATTAAAAATTTCATAAACTCTGATAGAGGAAGAGCTTGTGTCGCAATAAGAGAAGATGAGGTTGCTGCAGAGGCCATGGGAGTTAACACTACCTATTATAAGGTACTTGCATTTACCATTGGAGCACTTTTTGCAGGTGTTGCAGGAGCTCTGAATGCAAACTATTTTTATTTCATTAAACCTGATTCATTTGGTTTTATGAAGTCAATTGATATACTAGTAATCCTTGTATTTGGAGGGCTTGGAAGTTTAACAGGATCTGTAGTTGGAGCTATTGCACTATCGATAATATCACTATTTTTACAGAGATTTCCAGACCTTCGTATGGTATTCTACTCAGTTATTTTGTTCTTGATAATGGTTTACAGGCCTAAGGGACTTCTTGGAAACTATGAATTTAAATTACCAACATTGAAGGGAGGAAGGTTAAATGCCAATACTCGAGGTAAATAATTTATCAAAATCCTTTGGAGGAATCAATGCTGTAACAAATATAAACATGAGCGTTGAAAAGGGAGAGATTGTTGGACTAATAGGACCTAATGGTGCAGGAAAAACCACTTTTTTTAACCTTCTTACTGGCATTTACGTTCCTTCCTCAGGTGATATAAAATACAATATAAATAAAGAAGTAAAAGCAAAGAAATTAAAACCATATATGGCTGTTAAATATGGGATATCGAGAACCTTTCAAAATATAAGGCTTTTAAAGGACATAAGTGTATTTGATAATGTACGCTTAGGCTTTCACTGTAGTGTAAAATATGGATTATTATCATCATTTCTTCATCTTCCTTCCTATTGCAAGGAGGAAGGTCAAATACAGGATAAGGTGCTTAAGATTTTAGATATATTTAAACTATCTGACAAGAAGGATGAACTAGCAAAGAATCTACCCTATGGAGAGCAAAGAAGGCTGGAAATTGCAAGGGCACTTGCAGCAGCTCCAGGGCTTTTGCTACTTGATGAACCAGCTGCAGGAATGAATCCTAATGAAACACAGGAGCTTATGGAGCTTATAAAGTGGATCAGGTCAAAATTCAACCTTACAATAATTTTAATTGAACATGATATGTCTCTTGTAATGGGAGTATGCAGCAAGATATTTGTATTTAACTATGGCTCACTAATAGCTAATGGTAGCCCAGAGGAAATTCAGAACAATCCAGAGGTTATAAAGGCCTACCTTGGAGGTGAGGAAAATGCTTAAGCTTGAAAATGTTAATGCATATTATGGTACAGTTCACGCACTAAAGGGTATAAACCTAGATATAAACGAAGGTGAAATTGTAGTATTAATTGGTGCAAACGGAGCTGGAAAAACCACCACCCTTAAAACCATATCAGGAATATTAAAGCCAAAAACAGGCAAAATATTATTTGAAGGAAAGGATGTAAATTCCTATTCAGCACCTGATATAGTTAAATTAGGTATCTCACATGTTCCTGAGGGAAGAAGGGTCTTCCCAAACATGTCTGTTATGGAAAATCTCGAACTGGGAGCTTATACAAGAATGGACAAGGCAGGAATTAAAAAGGACTACGATAATATTTTTTCAAAGTTTCCCATACTCCTTGAAAGGAAAAATCAATTGTCAGGTACCCTCTCAGGTGGCGAGCAGCAAATGCTTGCAATAGGAAGGGCCCTTATGTCAAGACCAAAGCTTCTTCTATTGGATGAACCTTCAATGGGCTTGGCTCCATTGATAGTAAAGGATATTTTCGATATTATAAAGGATATAAATGAAACAGGTACAACAATTCTGCTTGTTGAACAAAATGCAAATATGGCACTGAAGTGGGCTGATAGAGCATATGTTATCAGAACAGGTGCTATCGAAATAGAAGGTACAGCTGATGAATTACTAAATGATGAGCGAATTAAAAAAGCTTACCTTGGTGGTTAGAATAATGAAACAATTACTTTATAGTAAAATTGGAAGTAGAAAAAGATTCTGCGCGTAAGGGAAGAATCTTTTTCTTTATTATTTTTCAATTTATTGAAATTATACAACTACACCTTACCATTTATTCAATACCTTTTCAGCAAATCCAAGAAAATCTTTAATGTACACTTCCTTGCCATCATCTAAAACAACCTTACCAGTGAAGTATCCAAACACTTGATGCTGGATTGATTTTAAAAGTATTAAATCTGTCTTTGAATTTCTATCAATTATAGGTACAAAGTCCATTTCAAACCTGTTATCACTGCTTGTAAACTTCCAGGGCTTTAGATAATCATCTTTTGGAATATGAAACTCTACATCTGCAAGCTTATGGGCTTTATTATTGTAGAACACCATATTTTCAGTAGCTTTGCTTGTATCCCCAAAGCCATATCCTATGTTAAAGCCAAAGGGCACATTATCAATCAAACCAGATCCTGATCCCCAGTACCAGGTATTCGAATATGTCCAAACTCCCCTACCCCAATCTAAAACTCCAAAGGAATTATCCTTGTCAAATATAATTTTTTCGTCTCCAAAATATATTTTACCTACTACACCCATGCAATTTATTTTCTGATTATAATAAAATGCCCTACTATCTCCACTAAAAGGAGTTGCAATAACCATTGAATCCATGTCAGAAGGCTGGTGCAGAATAATCTCACCCTTTAGAGCTTTACCCTCGCTAAAGTCTTCATAATCTACACTTATTATTCTATCATTTCCCTCCACTACAAATTCAATAAACGCATCTCCCTGATTTACACTTAGGTTTCCCAATTTAGATGTTTCAGGAAGCTTGTATTTGCCATATGTAAATGCCTTCATACTAGATTTGGTTATCTCCATTGGTTTATTTAAATCCAAATAGCTTACTGAAAGCAATCCCATATAGCTGTTGTCTGCAATAGTAAGTGCAATTCCCTTTTTACTTTCATGATTAATAATACAGTAATAATCCCATTCCTTTATACGATGCTTTGATGCCCTAATTGCACTTCTTTTATAATCAAGCAGTAATTCTTTCGCCCAACCAGGATTAATAAGTTTGCCTTCCTGGTTTAAAAGTGGTCCAACTTTTAAAATCTGGTTTTGCATTTTTTCTCACCCCTTATTTTTTAAAAAAATCAATATTTACATTATCTAATCATAAATATCAGAAAACTCAATATTAATTCTTTCACTTCTTTGATTTTCCAAGCTGTTAGAGTACTCCTCCCCACAATTACAATCTGTTACTATGTCTGGCAGGGAAAAAATAAATTCACTACCTTGTCCCAAAACACTATTTACAGAAATACTTCCATTATGCATTTCCACCAATGATTTTACTAATGAAAGACCAATTCCACTTCCCTCTCTATTTCTATCGATAGACTTATCCACCTGTATAAATCTTTCAAATATCAACCCTTGCATTTCAGTAGCTATTCCTATCCCACTATCCCTTACAGAAATATTTACTTTATCGTCATTTAAATAGATATTCACAAAAATACTTC
>JARDZI010000230.1 GCA_029240935.1 Clostridiales bacterium | reverse complement strand
CCAACCTCTTGATTTCCAAAAGGAATTTCCTATTCCATTATTTGAAAAGACAATAAGTGCAGCCTTATTAATCCCTTCTCCTTTTAATGCAGCATAAACAGCCTCAAGTAGCTTAGTACCTATTCCTTGCTCCCTATATTTTATATCAACTGCAGTGTGATAAATATATCCTCTCCGTCCATCATGTCCGCATAATATAACTCCAACAATTTTATTATCATCTACTGCTACAAAGCTTGTGGCAGGGTTTCTATCTAAAAATTTTTCAATTCCAGGCTTAGAGTCATCAATACTCCGAATCCCCACCCCTGGTGTGTTTGTCCATAAACTATAAACATCCTCATAGTCCTTAATTGTCATTACTTGAATTTTCATGGACATCCTCCTCTTCCCCTTTGCAAATATTATTTAAAGACCTACTCCCACTCCCAATCTGCACTATTTCACATGCTCCATGAACCACCTAAGGTTTTGCTCCATAATTGCCTTGTGAAGACCTGGCTTTTGAGGGCTGTGAGCCATATCCTTGAAAATAACCAGGTTACTTTCAACCTTCAAATCCTGTAGTGCTCTATATAATTCAAAAGCATTTGGAACTGGAACCCTATTATCCCTGTCCCCATGTTGAATAAGTGTTGGGGTACAAGCAGTTTTTATATAAGTCATTGGAGATGTTTTTGCATATATTTCTGGATCCTCCCAGGGAGTAGCTCCTAAATATGACCTTGTAAATGTTGTGATGTCAGTATTCACATAGTAGGTGATCCAATTGCTTATTCCTGCTCCAACGGAAATTGCCTTAAATCTATTACTATGAGTTGCACAGAAGGCTGATATGTAGCCTCCCTGACTCCAACCCATTACTCCAACCTTCTCACTAGCTGCAATACCCTTTTCAATTAGCATGTCTACTCCTGAAATAACATCCTCATAGTCTCCAACTCCAAGCATTCTGAAGTTTGCAGTTAAAAATTTATTACCATAGCCTGAGCTTCCCCTATAGTTTGGCTCAAGTACAATAAATCCATTTTCAACAAATTGTTCAATTGGATAGAGCTTATTCATATTGAGGAATGGAAATGAAGCCCAGGTTGGTCCACCATGTATTACTACTAAAAGTGGGTATTTCCTATTAGGATCAAAATCCTGGGGCTTTGATAAAACGCCCTCTATCTCAAGACCATCCTTTGTGTTCCAATTAATTATTTCTTTTGTGCTCAATAGCTTATTCTCATATATTTTACTTTCATTTGTGATTTGAATATTATTTAAATAAACTTCCTCAGCCCTATTTTCTTCAAATTTTATATATGCAATATTTTCACCATCTTCTGTAATAGCTGCACTATCAATATAGCTCATATCATCATTATAGATATATAGTATTTCTCCATTATCAGAAAATAGCCCAATTTTACAACTTGTTCTATCCTGCCAGATTCCGAGTATTCCTTTGCTTGTCCAACTAATTGGGGTAATGCTTCTATCAAGCTTTGAAAATTTTATAATTTCTTTATCCTTTTCTAAATCGTATGTTTCCAGTATAAGATCATCTATTACATTCCATTTATAGAATTCAGAATTCCTTGGAGTTATGGAAAAAGCAATTTTGCTACCCTCAGGGGAGAATACCACATCTGAGGATAAAATACCATCCATATCCAGTTTATTGACTTTTTTTGCTTCAATATCAAATATGTATAAGCTTGTATCCTCATCTCTAATATCGCTAGTTGGGGTACAAACAAGGGCAGCCTTCCCTCCATCTGAAGATATATCAAACCCTCTTATACTAAAATCCTTAGGGTTAGTCAATTGTACTGCAATATCCTTAGTTTCTTCCTTTTCAGATGTATTTTTAGGATTTGCTTTTAAAGCCATCTCAATTGCTTTATTCAGTTCAATATAGCATAAATAGCTATTCTTATACTCCTTGTCAATATGCTCAAAATCCCCATATTCCTCTTTACGCTTTTTTATTTCCTCAGATTCTGGTTCTGCAGCAGTATAATATATCCCACTGCCATCTGGTGCCCATTTATAACTAATTACTCCTTCCTTAGAATTAGTAATTTGAACCCCATTAAACTCATCAAAGGTCTTTAAGAAAATTTGATTTTTACTTTTATCCTTTTCCCCAACCTCAGCCATATATGCTAGATAGCTGCAATTTGGAGCCCATAATGGACTTGTACTCTCATTTTTACCCTTTGTTATAGGATAATGCTTTTTTCCCTCCACATCATAAATCCAAACATGATTTCTGTAAGCATTTTCAGTCCAATCAGGTGCCCTCTTAACATATGCAGCATACCTTCCAGCCTTACCAATGCTTATCGACTGAAACCCTGGTATTTCTACCACCTCATCAATTGTAGTATATCTTATTTTTTCCATTGAAATTCCCCCTTATACTTTCTGTAGTGACAGCCATATGACTTATTACTTATTGCTTTTTATAAAAAGCAATAAGTAATAAGTCATATGGCTGTCACTCTTCAGTGTGTTACGCAAATGCCACTTTCGCTAGGATTGAGGTTATACCAAAATATTATTCTTCCATCCTTCAGGACTCCAAGAATATGTGGATCTGTTGCAGTAATTGAGATTAGCTTTGGCTTCAGTTCCATATTCCTCAGGTTAAGATGATTTATGTAGAATGTACTTTTTGCATTATCCTTACTATCAAACTTGCCAGTTACAAATGCTGCATAGTTTTGACCTACATATCTGAAATAGTCCGGTACAATGTAGCCTGCATCGCCTTGGTCCTCAAGGTTAATTTGGGCTATATATCCATTTTTGAAATCCAAATAAATGCTTCCATACTCCTGCTTTTGTGCTGCTTCGTTGTAGTTTGGAATGTTTATACCTATAAGACCTGTATCATAGCGTATAACCCCAAGGTTGCCATCACTGAGTATTTCCAAGACTTTTACTGATTCCATTTTCAGATCATAGAGTGTATAATTCCTGATGCATTCATAGCCATAAACTACAGTTATAATTTTTTTATCTTCCGATACAAATCTTGGCATGGAGTAATAATATTTGTTAAGGAATTTATCTCCCTCGGCATCTTTAGTTTTAGAAAGTAGCCTTTCACTGCCAGTAGTTAAATTATAAAGCTTTATTCCTTCTTCATCTGAATATACAAGCTTTGTTAAATCACTTGATACATCATATCCACCAAAAAAAATTTCAGGTCTGCCCTCTGAATCATATTTAGGCTCACGCTTTATTTTATCTCTTACTGCAGCAGGCAGGAGAATTTCCTCCAGCCTTTCAAGCTCCCTGCTATAGGTCATAATTTTATCATCAAAACATGCTATAAGCTTGTTAGGAGTTTGCCTTATTTCTGTGTAATTAATGTTTTTTTCCAATTCAAGAGTCTTTTCAACACTTAAACTATCAGGGTTTACAAGCATAAGTGATGAAGCTTTCTCCTCATTAAAAGGGGCATATGCTATTATCAGTTTCCCATCAACTTCCCCAACCATTGAAAGTTTCTCCATGCTTCCGTTATAGCCCTGGATTTTATGTGCATGGGTATAGTCTCCTTTAATAGTTACAAGGTTGTTATTTATATACTCCCATCTTCCACTTGTAAAATATAGTCCACCATCCTCCCGCTGTTTTAATATTAAAGTCCTATTTAGTATTACTCTTTTTGTTTCATATGTATCATATTGTAGTAAAACTGCAGTAATTGTTCCATTACTGTTTCTTGTAACCTTATCTATATGTATACCCCAGGGATTTTTATCAGTATAGGTAGCGGGGACCTGTCCTGCAGGAATTGCAAAAATAAATGCTTTCCTTTCTGTATCATATTCATACCCCTTTGGTACTTTTGATACATCAAGGCTTGTTAGGTTAAAATATTTCTTTGCATATTCAAGTACTATTTCAAGGGGAAACACTCGAAGGGTGCTGTCTTTGTTTAACAGCGCTAAATCATCCGTTCCCTTATCTAAAGTATACTTATACCAGCAAAATTGGGCAACACTAATCGGATCAATTTCCTCTGGGGAGTTAAAGTCTCTGGCATTGCATACTGTTGTAATTGCATCATAAAAATACTCCTGCCAAAGCTTCTCAATTTCAACTGGATCAGTAATATCAACTGCTTTTAAGCTTGTATCTTGATTTTCTATTGGAGTGCTATTAGAGGAAACCTTTTCAGAAGTAACCCCTTTGTTTTTTTCACATCCAGTAAAAGTAATGATAAGGGAGAATACAATAATAAGTATTTTAAGTCCCTTAATTTTCAATTAGAACACCTTCCTTATTTCTTTTTGCATATTTGAAACAAGTGCTAAAGACAATTACTAGCTTAATAGATATTCCTTATATGATATAAAATACTTATGCACTTTCCATCTTATTATATAATACTTGTAACAAAAGTTAAAGTGTGGAAGTTTTCTCAGTTACTTCTCAGGTGAACTGTCCCTTCTATTTAAGATTTACTTAAGGTTTCACAATTATAATTGCAAGTAAATCGCATATAGTCACTAAGGAGGAAACTATTTATGAATTTATTTTTAAACTTTGGATTTGCATGGATCTCTATTTTATTGGCAGTTGTTTTAAGCATTATTTACGTTTTAAGAAAATTAATTGTAAAATCAAAAGGCAAAAATCTCTATTTATTAGCATTAAATAAAAACCTTAGGAAGCACCATAAGCTTTTAGGAATATTATTAGTAATTACAGGGCTGATACACGGACTTTTTTCATCCCAAAGCATCCTAAGTTTTAGCTTAGGAACAATAGCTTGGATTGTATCTGTTCTATTGGGTTTAAACTGGATGACAAGAAAAAAATTATCAAAGTATAAAGGTTGGATTTATTATCATAGAATTTTAACCCTTGTTTTTATACTAACTATTGTTTTACATGTAGTTCAGGTTGGTGGTATACAGGTTCACAAGCTTCTTCTAGGTTCTGGAGCCTTAGCTGGGGAAAAGGTTACTATTAGTGACCCTACCAAGACTATAGAAGGTGCAACCCTTAAGGATGGGGTTTATACTGGAGAAGCAGATGGATTTAGGCCTGGAATAAAAGTATCAGTTGAAATTAAAGATAATTCTATTATTTCTATTGAAGTTATAGAACATAATGAGGTTAACTCTAGATTTTATCAAAAAGCTTTGGACAGTACTCCTCAAGCCATACTGGATAGTCAAAGTCCTAATGTAGATGCTACTTCTGGAGCTACTTTTACTTCAACAGGTATTATGAATGCTGTAAATGATGCTCTTTCACAAGCTTTAATAAGTGGAACCCTTCCAAGCAGCCAGCAGCTGCCAGAGAATCGTGGACACGATGAGGGCTCTGGAGGAAAAGGAAGACACTAAACAATATTTTCTCAGGTGGTTGTCTCCCATACCAAACATGGATCTATATTTTCAATATAATCCTTGATTGTTAATTCAATATGTACATCAGGAAGTAATGATAACTCATTTTTTGCGAAGCTTAGGCAATTCTAGTGCCAGTTGCTCTATATCTTCTTTCCATTTAAAAATCTGGTATTTGCCATATTACCTCCAGAAATTCTTAAAAATAAATGTGGGTGTTAAATTCATGTATATTTATATAATAACACATGAACTTAACACCTACATTAAACTTTGTAAGTCCGAATGGAAATTAGGTGGCTTGCTAGTGGTGCATGAGTTTTATAATTACCTGTGAGTCTACAATTAAATGATTGCCTCCACATATTCTCATGTAGAATATGTGGAGGCAATCATTTTTTATTACTATATA
>JARDZI010000229.1 GCA_029240935.1 Clostridiales bacterium | reverse complement strand
CAAATATTTTTGAAAGAATAATTCTATATGCAAAAGTATTTTGATTTGGACTCCAAACAGTTAGCTTTCCCATATGGTCGTAATTTGCAATAGTAACATGTGTTTCCATTGCACCATGATGGATAGCAGGTACTGTATATCTGTCCTCAAAAATATGATCTGCTGTTAAAAAAGCAGTATCAACATCTCCTGCAACTTGGGTAATAGTTGTTATTTTATTTCCAGTTGGATGTATTTTAACTGCATTGACCTTTAAAGCTTCTTCAGGATCAAAAATTGCAGGTAATTCTTCATACTCTACTTCAATTAAGTTTATTGCCTTTTGTGCTGTTTCTAAGTCCTCTGCTGCAACAGCTGCAACTCTATCACCTACAAATCGCACTCTATCATCAAATATGTATTCAACCATTGGAATGTCATGTTCATAAAAACGCATAGCACTATTATAAGGTATTCTTGGTGAGTTTAAGTATGTTGCTACTGCCTTAACTCCAGGCAATGCTTCAGCTTTAGAGGTATCTATTTTCTTAATCCTTCCATGAGCGATTGGGCTAAAAAGAATTTTTGCATAAAGCATATTTGGAAGTTTCATATCACCTACATACTTCAAATCTCCTGTAACCTTTAATGCTGCATCTCTAATAGGATATTTGTTTCCTATATAACTATAATCCTCATGCATTATACTTCACCACCCATTCTTTTAGATGCTAGTTGTACTGCGTCAATGATTTTTACATATCCAGTACATCTACATAGATTATTTCCAAATGCTTTAGAAATTTCCTCTCTACTTGGATTAGGATTTTTATCTAGCAAAGCTTTAGCAGAAATTATCATTCCTGGAGTACAAAAACCGCACTGTACAGCACCTGAATCTATAAAAGCCTGTTGAATTGGATGAAGCTCTGTAGCTTTAGCAAGTCCTTCGATGGTTGTAATTGATTTACCCTCTGCTTTTACTGCTAAAATCAAACATGAATCTACTGCTACTCCATCCACTATTACCTTACAAGCTCCACAATCACCTGTGCTGCATCCACACTTAGTTCCTGTAAGATCAAGAACCTCTCTCAATATGTATAGGAGTGTCCAGTTTTCTTTAACACTTATTTCATATTCTCTATCATTAATGTTTAATCTAACCAATTTCATATTATTCTCCCCCTTGTTTAGACACGATCTATTTTATAAACTCTGATCTTTCTTTGGACCTTTGCGCCTAATAGAATCATTTTCTGGTGGAGGAGTTGCAGCTGAAATATATTCAAGCTCAACTTGTCCATCATTTATAATTTTATGGGGCTTACTAGAATCAAAATGTATAGTATCTCCTTCATTTAATGTATAATCATTATCTCCTAATTGAATCCGCAAATTCCCATGTAGGACATGAATTGCTTCTTCTCCAGCATGAAATTCTTGTTCATCACTAGTAGATTCACCTGGTTTCAACTTTGCCATGAACATTTCCATTTGTCTGTTCAAATCAGGGGAAAGTAGTTCATAGGTTAAATTAGGTTTAGAAAAATGAAGTATTTTTCTCTCCTCCTTTTTTACTACTGGATTTACATTAATATCATCTAATAAAAAATAGAAAACAGCTACATCCAAAACATTTGCCATATTACGTAGGGAAGTAATGGATGGCTCTGCAAGTCCATGCTCTATTTGGCTTATAAACCCAGAGGTTAATCCTGTTTTTTCTGAGAGTTCTTTTATGCTCATTCCAATTTCAATTCTTCTATTTTTTAATCTTGTACTTAACAATTGTTCAATCTCCTTTTGTTTATATTTGTTGTAAAAATAAAAAATGGCATTAACACATACATTATGCTAAAAAATAAAAATTTTTTAACATAACCTATAAAGTTTAATGCCATACACATTAATATATTTATGCCCTATAAATGAATAAACAGCTATTTAGTAATGTATACCATATTAAGTCAAACTGTAATTATATCATTTACTAAGTTTGAAAAAGGGCTATTACTGTATATAGCGAAAAAAATAACTTCAATTGTCAAGAATTTATATTTACAAGAATAAAAGTTGACTGATAATTTTCTAACAAATACAAGTTCAATATTATAAATTTCAAGGGCTAAACATATTAATTATTTTAAATACATTTCAGTATACTAGGAGTTTATATAAAATTTATGAAATTTACTCATGGTAAATATATTTAATTATACTAAATTTTTATATTTTTATTTTAATACTGCAAAAATTAAATGTCAATATATTTATCTAAATTACAACTATAAAAAATACCTCTAAATCTTGTTCTGTAGTTTTTTCAGTCTAACAGAAAAGACAGAGGTAGATTGTTATAAAATCCCAACAATTGATGTAAAAATATTCATTTATATAAAAGTTTATAAAAAAATACCTCTAAATCTTGTTCTGTAGTTTTTTTAGTCTAACAGAAAAGACGAGGTAGATTATTTATACAAAATATTCTCACAATTATTGTAATACTATTAAAATAATTTGTCAAATATTATTTAGTAGTACTAAATAAATTAAGTGCATTGCATATTTACCCTCAAGTAAATTATAAAATGGCCTCAGTTATCTTAAAATCATTTCGAGAATTTTCTGATATCCTTTATAAGCAAGCTGTAACTGATCCATCTCTATATGTTCATCCACAATATGAGCTAAATTTTCCATTGAAGGTCCGAATCCTATAGTTTTAATTCTCTTTTCTCCAGCATAATGACTTCCATTTGTGCAGAAGGAGTATTCTGTAAGCTCTGCAGAAATACCTATTGACCTTATGCCCTTCCAAATCTTTTGAATAAAATCATCCTGTTTACTAAATAACCATCCAGGAAAGAACCTTTCCCCTTCAATAATATTTCCAGTATGACATTTCTCTGTTCCACTTGCAAAAGAAACCTTTGCATTAAAATGTACATCTTTTTCTTCCATTCTAGAGATAATCTGTTGTATTGGCTTTAATACTTCCTCTGGTGTTTCTCCAACTAATAATCTCCTATCATAAGTTGCCTTGCAATAGTCTGGTACTACCGATGCTCCAGGATAGGGAGATGATTTAATATCCGTTAACTCCATAATACCCTTGCCTAAAATATCATGACTGGGGCAATTTAGTTTTTGAATTTCATTCACTAAATCCATCATTTTGTAGGCTGCATTTACACCTTTTTCAGGGTTGGCTGAATGGGCAGACCTTCCAAAGGTCTCAACTACAATTTCAGCCCTTCCACGTTGTCCACATTTAATATTAAGGTTTGAGGCTTCTCCAATTATAACAATATCTGGGTTTACTCTCTGACTTATTTTTCTAGCTGCTACTCCCTCAAAGCATTCTTCATGTACTACTCCTGCAATATAAATTTCACCGTTAAAATTTTTTTTATATTTTTCTAAAAAGCTTTTTGTTGCAGCAATCATAGCACTTAAAGCACCCTTCATATCAGAGGTTCCTCTACCATATATTTTGCCATCCTCAATTTCCGCTCCAAATGGATTGTGTTTCCACTTGGATGGGTCCGTAACAGGAACAGTATCAATATGAGCATCAAACAATATCTTAGTTCCTGGGTTTTCACCTCTAATGCAAGTAATAATACTTCCATATTCATCGATAAAAACCTCATCAAAACCTAATTCTATGTATATTTCTTTTAACCTTTTAGCCAGTTTACCTTCCTCACCAGACAGGCTTGGAATTTGAATTAGCTGCCTGCATAGTTCGATTAAATAATCATTTTCCTTATTTGCCATGATAATCCCTCATTTCAACATAATAAATAAATATAATCTTTATAGTTTAAATTTATATAATAAAAAAGATTTAACTTTTTTTATTATATATCCTTTAATATGAAATGTAAATTATTCTATATGTAATGCATTAAAACTCTCACATTGTAGTGGCAGGCTGAGCTGCTTCTACCCGGATTCTGCAATGAGCAAAAGCAGGTCAGCCTGCCACTACATTTTTCATAATACTATTTCCTATAACAAACAAGGCTTTAATTACTTCACATGAAGTAGTTTAAAGCCTTAAAAATCAATATTTGGCGGGAGTATGTGGGAATCGAACCCACCCATCGTGGTATTAGCACGGCAACACGGTTTTGAAGACCGGCAGGCACACCAGCACCTATCTACCCCCAGACAGCATTAATATAGTATCACAGTATTAGTTATTTTGCAAATGCAATAATTAACTATAGAATTTTTCTATATAAGAACTCTCTTATCCTCTATGCGTTTTGTAACTTTTAATATATCAAAATACTCTAGTATTGCAACTGCATATTTTCGACTTGCACCTATTCCATCCCTAAACTCACCTGCAGTTATAGAACCATTTTTAAGAATAAGGTCTATTAAAATACTCTTAGCATTATCTAAATGCTCCTTTGCAATGTAAATATCCTCACTTACTTTATTTAAATATTCCATATCAACAAGTGACTCAAATACCATTTTTGCTGTTTTTTCTTCTCTTCCATATGCTTTTAAAGTTTCAACTGGTGATGGAGGTTGAAATTTTGCATTATAAAACTGAGAGTAAATATCCTTTTTAATTTCTTCCTGTCTTTTATCAAATTTAATATTAAAACCCTTTTTCCATATGCTGGTTTTACCCATTTCAATTGTATCTATTAACAATAATTCAAGTAATTCATCGAATACTTTTTGTTTTATTTCCCTGTCAATTAGCTTGTTCTTAAATTCTTCCTTCGACATGCCTGCTTTTAAAGGATTTTGTTTATGATATTCATCTAGTATTTCAATTGCTTTTAACTTTAATGTATTAATAAAATCAAGGTGTACATATACACTACCCTCTAGGATTGAAATTTTATATATTTTTTTCTTTTCAATCAGTGTACTAATTATAGAAGCAATGTTTTCTACACCCTTTCCAGACAGCTTAATAATATCATCAAGCCTTGGGAAGAATTTGCTATTACTTTTAATTGTCTGTTCAATTACATCCTCTGGATTTCCTTTTTCCTTAAGCAAAAGTTCGTCAATAACTTCCTGATTAAATGCTTTATGTCTCCTAGGGTTAGGTTCTAATATGGTGCCTCCTCCAATTGTTATCATTGGAGAATAGCTTCTTATTACATATTTATCCCCTCTTCGTGATGCCATAGGACTTTCTAATCTAATCTGAATAAGAGCAGTTTCACCAGGCTCTACCTTTTCACTGTCAAGAATAACAATTCTTCCAAGGAGCTCTGAGGTACCATGATATACTCTAACTCTATCTCTGTTTTTCAAGGCTCTGGGGGCATCCCCTAGATAATTCAACCTGCAGTCAAGCATTAATGTGCTTTCCATTGTACCAGGTTTAGATATTACATCTCCTCTATCAACTTGACCAGTTTTTATTGCTGCTAGGTTTACTGCAACTCTTTGACCTGAATAGGCTTCTTTCACACTTTGCTCATGAACCTGAATACCTCTTATTTTTGTTTTTAAACCACTGGTATATATTTCACTTACCTCTCCCTCTTTAATGGTTCCTGAAATTAATGTTCCAGTTATAACTGTTCCGAAACCACTTATTGAAAAAACCCTATCCACTGGAATTCTAAAATCAGAAATTATATCCCTTTCAGGTAAGTCAATAGTCATACAATCAACTAATTCAGTAAGCTCATTAATACCCTTCCCATTAACAGATGAAACCTCTATGATTGGAGAGTCCTTTAAAAAGGTGGGGGATAGCTCCCTATTTATATCTTCCTTAACCAATCCAATCCATTCATTATCAACTAGGTCAGTTTTAGTTAAAACA
>JARDZI010000228.1 GCA_029240935.1 Clostridiales bacterium | reverse complement strand
CAACGATCTCATCATAGGCAGCATTTTCAACTCCGGATAAAACTATAAGGGGACCTACTATTCTATCAAGCTGCATATATTCTTTTATCATAATATCACCCTTCATAAGCAATCATAATATTTTTAAAATAGTCCCTTATTTCCATTTCCATTTTCTCAAATTCATCCCTATATTGGTTTGGTATTGTATATTTCATCTTCATTACATTGCTATATATTTCATTATTTCTAACTTTTGATATTGGAATTCCCTTTTTTATTGCTTCTTTTGAATATAGATATAAATTATTAATAACCTTTAGCATCATATACTGTTTTTTTAGTGGAACATAGGTATCATCCTTGTGGTATGCATTCTGCTGCAGGTATCCTATTTTAATAACCTTTGCTATTTCTAATACCAGTCTCTGTTCATCTGGAAGTACATCTTCTCCAACAAGCTTAACAATTTCAAGTAGTTTGCTCTCTTCCTGCAGTATTTTTAACATATCTCCTCGAAGGGACATCATATCCTTTGCTACTTCCTTTTTGAACCAGTTTTCAAGGGTTGAAACATATCCACTGTAACTGTTTAACCAATTTATTGCTGGATAATGTCTTGCATAGGCTAGCTTTTTATCTAATCCTAAAAATGTAGTAACAAATCTCTTTGTATTTTGAGTAACAGGCTCTGAAAAATCTCCACCTGCTGGGGATACTGCACCTATTATGGTTACAGATGCCTCCTGTCCACTTAAGCTCTCAACATATCCAGCTCTTTCATAGAATTCTGCAAGTCTTGATGGAAGATATGCGGGATAGCCTTCCTCTGCAGGCATTTCTTCAAGTCTTCCAGAGATTTCTCTAAGAGCTTCTGCCCATCTTGATGTGGAATCTGCCATTACTGCAACATTATAACCCATATCCCTGTAATATTCAGCAATTGTAATTCCAGTATATATAGAGGCTTCCCTTGCTGCAACAGGCATATTTGATGTATTTGCAATCAATATGGTTCTATTCATAAGTGGGAGACCTGATTCAGGGTCAATCAGCTTTGGAAAGTCCTCCAAAACCTCAGTCATTTCATTTCCTCTTTCTCCACACCCAATATATACTATAATATCTGCATCACTCCATTTTGCAAGCTGATGCTGTGTCATTGTCTTACCAGTTCCAAAGCCACCTGGAATGGCTGCAGTACCTCCCTTTGCTATTGGAAAAAAGGTGTCTATTACCCTTTGTCCTGTTATAAGAGGCTTACTAATAGGCTTCCTCTCCCTAACCGGCCTAGGTTCTCTAACAGGCCATTCCTGATACATTTTTAGTTCATGAGAAACCTTCCCATCTCTTAGCTTTAAAAGAACTTCATCCATAGAATAATTGCCATTTTCCGACTTGTACTCTACAACCCCATTTACTCCTGGAGGCACCATTAGGTAGTGCTTAACAAGTGGTGTTTCCTGAACAAACCCAAACACTTGTCCTTCAGTTAGTCTTTGCTCCTTGTTAGCTGTTATCACTACATCCCACTTCTTGCTTAAATTAATCGAAGCAAGCCCAATTCCTTCTGCTATAAAGCTTCCTGACTTTTCAAATATATAATTAAGAGGTCTTTGAATTCCATCAAATATATTTCCAATTATACCAGGACCAAGCTTTACGGATAATGGTTTTCCAGTTGAATTAACCTTTTCACCAATCTTTAAGCCTGTTGTCTCCTCATATACCTGTATTGTACCAACTTCTCCATCTATTGAGATAACCTCACCTATAAGTCTTTTTTCTCCTACAGTTACCATTTCCCTCATTTTAAACCTGTCCATACGGTTTGCCTTTATAACAGGTCCATTAATGTAGGCAATAACTCCAAACCTTTCATCCATACTTTCACCACCAATATTTTGAATTTAAAATAAATTTATTGTTCATTATACTATAATATTTCAAATAGTTTTTGTCCTATATAATCCTTGGAATTTTGTATTCTGCTTAAAAGAGACATATCTATTTTAATATTCCTGTTAACATCAAGTATTATAAATCCACCTGTAATTTCTTCATTACAGTGGAATTCAGCAGCTTTGCCATTTAAAATACTTAATATTTCCTCCTTAAATCTAAGTAGATCCCTTTGTGTCAAATAAACATCAATATTTGAGTCCTTATCCATCTCTAGAAAGGCATTCCTAAAATCTCTAAAAAACATCTCCTTATATTCCTCTGTTTCAGTAAAGGTTTTAGCATAATTAATCAGCTCTTCTATGGTCTCCTCAAATATCTCCATTCTCTTTTCCATAATTATTTTTTTAGCTTCAGTCCTGGCATTTGAGCCAATATGGAGTTTTTCTTTTTCAATACTTTTTTTAGATTGTATGGACATTGCATTTGCTTCTTTAATAAACTCCTGTTTTTTTTGTTCAACTACATTACCATACTCACGGTTGAAGTTCTCAACTACTATTTGATTTTCCTTATCAACCTTATCATATACAATCTTTGTAAATAACTTTAATTTTTCCTCAATGGTAATCATATACCCACCTCATATCTTAATACCAATAGAATCTCTAACATATCCAGAAATATAGTCATCACTTTTTATGCTTCCATGTCTGTCTGGAATTTCAACAATTAATGGATGAGTCAACTTCTGCTTAGCATAGTTCACCTTGCTTCTCATATCCTCTGCAAGCTTTTCAGTTATTAGAATAATCCCTAATTCTTTTTCTTCAATTAAACTGTCAAACAGCTTTTCTGCAGTTTTTGTATCATTCACAAGAGTTCCTTTTATTCCAGCGAGCCTCATTCCAACTAACGTATCCCTGTTGTCACTTATTAAAAATATTTTCATAGACCCACGTCCTTTAAACTTCTATAATCTTGTTAATATCATTATTGAAATAATAAGTCCATAAATTGCAATACCTTCTGCAAGTCCAACATATATAAGTGTTTTACCAAGGAGCTTAGAGTCTTCTGAAATTGCTCCAAGAGCTGATGAACCAACTGCACCTACTGCATAACCTGATCCTATTGTTGCAAGTCCTGTACTTAACGCAGCTGCAATATAGCCAAGTCCTGAAGCTGAATCTCCAGTTGTTGCAGCATTTGCAACCTGTGGTATTGCAGTTATTATTAGTCCTATCATTACGGGAATTATTGAATAAATATTAATCCTGAGTGCTCTCTTTATTTCCTTTTTCTCACTACCTGAATTTTTATAAAACTTTACTACACCTAAAGTAATTGTAATTACTACTACTAAAGTTGCTAAGGTTAAAAAAATGTACATAAAATCATCCTCCTAATTTGCGTTTGTTAATAGTTTCTTATTATTGAAAGAAATATTCTTCTTTCTTGTTTTTTTAGCTTGGGTCCTAAGCAAAATTGGATTATACTCATATCCTGCGCCTTCAAAATATTTACTGAAAAGCTCGTAATATTCAAGTCTTAAGCCCTGTATAAACACTATAAGCCCTTCAAGACCAATAATGATTATATTGCCTAGTACAATCATCATTATACTTCCTGTTGCATTACTCATCATATCAGCAAGAGCTTTAAATGCTATAAATAGTCCAACATGGTTTATGGCAAATGCTCCTACCCTTATAAAGGATATGGTACTACTGAATATACTCAACAATGTTTCAATAATTCCAAAACCACCTTCTATGAAATAATCCCCTTTGGATTCACTGTAAAGTGGTCTTACTCCTTTAACAAGATTAGCCATTGGCTCTTTCAAAAGCATCAATGCTAGCAATACTACAAGCAGCAATGTTAGAATTCCGCCTGGTATAATTGTGCCATTGCCAACTACATTTGCAACAATCATGTATAATAACAACCAGAAAAAGCACATTCCAACTAGTCCATTCTTGCTAAATATTCCGTTTTCAACGTCCTTCTTTTTGTAGCAATTTATTAGGTTAAATGCATAACCTATAGATGTCAGCACTACTCCAAAAACTATAGCCCCTACTAGGGTTTCATTTATACCTTCCATAGGCCTTATAAGCAGTGCAGGTATAATATCCTCATATCCAAATAAGCTTCCATACATTAATCCAAAGAACATGGAGCTAAGCCCAAGCCTTGCAAAAACTCCTCCTAGATTTGGTCTGTGATTTTTTCTACTTAGTATCTCACCTATTATAAACAGTACAAGTCCCTGTCCAACATCACCAAACATTGCTCCAAATAGAAGCATATAGCTAATGCCTAGGAAAACTGTAGGATCTAGTTCATTGTAGGATGGTATTCCATACAGCTTCACCACTGCTTCAAATGGTCTTGTAAGGTAATTGTTTTTTAAACAGGTAGGCGGCTCAAGTCCCTCCCTGGTTTCTTCAGCATCCTTTGTTATTACTATCAGGCTTTCCTCATATTTTGAAAGGCTTTTTAGAAGCTCCTCTTTCTTATATGTTGGCACCCAACCAGTTAAATAAAAGAATTCATTTGTACACACAATATAGTTTTTTAATTCTTCTATTTTATATTCCATATGCAATCTTGAATAATATTTTTCTACATCCTTTGAGTATTCCTTATTAATACTTTGCATATCCTTCTTAATAGCTTCAATTTCTTTTTTTATTTCTTCCCTTCTTGCATCTGCCATATCAATCCAATCAGATGGACTTCCCTGAAAACAGGTGGTGATTTTATATTCCTCAAAGCTCAAAGAGACAAGAACTCTTTTTACCTCCATCTCCACGGATAAGGGAACAAACATCATTACTAATACATCTTTGGAGTCCTGGTAAAGCTTATAAACTAATGCAGAAAAATTTTCATAGTTCTTTTTTAGTTTATCCATATTGTATCTGGTGACTTTACCTAGCTTCATGTTTATATACTTCATATTCTTTAGTTCATTTAGGTCAACATCCATATACTTCATATAGGACAAATACTCTTGAAGTTTCTCAAGCTCCTTTTGTTCAAGCTCAAGGGAGTTAATCCTTTCACGCTTCTGACTTACAAGCTTGTATATCTCATGAATGTTCTCACAATCCTGTGAAAAATCATAGCCTTCCTTAAAATGTGCAGGATTCACCCTTTTCTTCAATTCCAGTATTTCCATTAAACCATTAATCTTTGATTCAATTTCATTCAGATTTTTTTGACTGGAATACTGTCTTATAAAACTATAGTCTAAAACAGCATCTACATTTTCCTGTGCTTTAAGAATAGGAAAGTTATTCTGCTGTACTTCGGTTATAGCACTAACCATATGAACTGAGGATGATAGAACAATACGTCTAGCTATGTCATCCACATCATCCATATGACCTACTATATCTATCATCTCCATTTTTTCAACTGCCATATTATCACCCCAACTTCAATGGCTCATTTTTATTATTTTATATTGCCTTAATAATATACTTTCTCGTTTCCTCATAATCCATTTCATACCTAACATTTTCTATCATAGAAATAATATCTCTAATTTCGAATTCGATAAGCTCCAGATATGCCAACAACACAGATAAATCCATGTTATACTTACGTTTTACATCCTTCATTTTAAAATACAGGTACCTATTCATCCTTCTTTCGATAAATGTATCATCCTCAGGGCACCCTTTAAACATAAATGCATAGGGAGTTTCCCTAGCCATGCTCAAGAATTCATTAATGCTATTACAATAGCAGAATTCCTTTATTTTTCTATAATTAAACCTAGAGCCCTTATTTACTGTATAGTTGAATAATTCTTCAGGTGTTATTTTATAATATTTTTTACCTCTGTAAATCCATCTTAAATTAAGCATATCTATTGAGCTTCCAACTAAGTTATAAAATACAT
>JARDZI010000227.1 GCA_029240935.1 Clostridiales bacterium | reverse complement strand
CTTTAAAGTAACTTTTGTTCCAAGCAATTTTTCGCTTACGATATCCAGTCCATATTGTGAGCCAAATTGAAATTTTATTCTCTTATTAATATTTACTAGGCCAATGCTTTGCTTTTTATTAAAATGCTGAACCTTATTTTCATAATCTTGGATGCCTTCATTTAACTCTGCTAACTGTTCTTCGTTCATCCCTACACCATTATCTTCTATATCAAACTGTAAATAGCCCTCTTCTGATAAATAGCCTTCAATCAATAGTTGCCCTTTACTGTTTTTTTGCTCTAATCCATGATACATCGCGTTTTCAACAACAGGTTGGAGTACCATTTTCAAAGTCTTCATTTCCATTAAAGACTCTTCTATATCTATTTTAGTCTCAAATTTACCATTGTACCTGATATCCATAATTGCAAGATATTCCTTTATACAGTTTACTTCATCCTCTATACTCACCATGCCATCACCCTTTATACTATATCTAAATATTTTAGACATAGCAGAGGATATGCTAACTACTTCCATAACATTATATGCTATACCAATATTACTCAAACAGTTTAATGTATTATAGAGAAAATGGGGATTAACCTGACTTTGCAAAGCGGACAATTCAGCTTGTTTTTTTGACAACTCCGATTCATAAAGAGTTGTTTGATTCTCAACTATTTTTGTTGTCATAGTCTCTACCTTATCCAGCATATGATTAATATTATTAGCAACAATACCTACTTCATTTTTATATGGAATTTCTAATCTCTGCCTTAAATTTTTCTCACCAATTTGGGATAAAAATTTTACCATCAGCATAAGTGGGCGAGTGGTACTATATATGAAACCACTACCGATAACTATCAACAACAGCATCATAACTACACCTATCCAGATTCCAAAGGAAACAATGGGGAGCATATCACTAGTAAGCTCTCCAACAGGAATTACACTTATAACTTTCCAGCCTGTACTATTAATTTTCTTATATTGTACGATAGATTTTTTTCCAGCAAAAACTATTTCATCCTTTATAATATTACTTTCACCTTCCTGCCAAAAAACATCCTTATAGAGATCACCTGCTTTAAGACCTTTATTGCTTACAATAACCTTATTATCCGAATCAAGAATCATAAACAGCGAATTATTAGTTAATTCTTTTGTATATACTAATTTCTCTAGCCCTCTTGTATCAAGGAGCAAAATACAGTTACCTATTTTTGAATAGTCTCCCGTCATATAGGCAGAAGAAAATACAGGAGAAATATAAGAATAATAATAAAAAGCATCACTGCTGTCTCTTACTATAGAAGAAAATACAGCTTTTTTAAATTCACTGCTTCGAAAATCATAAGTAGCTTCTAAGCTTTTCAGTACATCACTGTTGTAATGGCTTGAATAGGAAATCTGTCTACCCTTATTATTTAAAAGAATGATACTATAAATATTTTGATTTGTAGCCATAGTATGATTAAAAATCTCAGTGACAAAATCGCTCAATTCTGCATTTCTAATTGTATTGTTAGAAACTAATATCTCCTGGGAATACTTACTATAACTAATGTTTATCGCATCCTTCTCAATACCACTTACAATGTAATCAACGCTCTGTGACACTTGATTAATAATATTTTCTGCAAGCTTTGCAGCACGATCCCTAGTCAGCGAATTAAAACGAACATAATACATGCTCTGCAACAGTACCATCATAAATAGTGTTATCAATAAAAGTAGAGATAATTGATATTTGAGCTTCAAATTATTAATCATTCCCACCTAATTCTCCTTGCGAATAATCATTAGCTGCTAATTTTCTATATTTTGAGGGAGTGTTTCCTGTATATCGTTTAAATACCTTATTAAAATAGAAATAATCACTATATCCAACGCGCTCACATATATCTGTAATGGAAAATTTATTATTATGCATCATTTCACAGGCCTTTTTTATTCTCAAATCAGTAATATACTGTGAAAACGTCATTCCTGTAACCTTTTTAAAGAGCTCACAGCAGTAACTTACATTAATAAAAAATTGATTGGATAATTCCTTTAAAACCAATTTCTCTTCATAATGTTTATTAATATAAAGTAGCAATTCTTTAAATTTATTATTAGCATCTCCAGCCTGGTCTTGCTCAAGATAGGATAACTGTTCAAACAAAAATTCGCTGAAAGCTTCTAAATTCATGAACTCTTCCATAAGTTCAATATAGTCTAAGAACTCAAACTCTATAAATCTACTACCGTTTTCATTATTTTCTGTAGTATATATAACAATTTTATTCCATAAAAACACAACATCCTCAATACCCATGTTGTTTGCCATGAAAAAAGCTGTCATTCCTAGGGTGATATCTTTAAATTTCTTATAATAAGCTTTTTCTAAGGTTTCAATCACTTGCTCAGTAAATTGTTTTACCAGTGACTTTTTACCCTTGCTATATTGTGAAATTCTTTTTGAATCATTTACAAAACAATCATAGCTAGCTATATCAGAAGTCTTTAATAGCATTGATAAATTGTCAGCACTATCTATAGATAAACTAATCCCTGCTCTGTCAATTAATCCGCCCTTTGCGGCAAGACTATTGTAAATCAACTCACTTTTATCTTCATCACTATTTATAACAAAAACACATTTTTTAGGACCTAACTTCAAGGCAGTAAATTGTGCTTTTTTTCCTAAATCAAATAAAAATACATCATCATATTCTGATTCTTTAAAATACACTGTTACAACTTGATATCTTTTGTATGCTATGTGCTGTAACCTAGTTTTTAAAAGCGACTGCTTATCCTTACATTTATCTAGCAAAGAAATGTAAAAATTTAAATCACTTATACTACGCTTATTCTCCAACTTTCTGTAAAGCTTTTCAAGCATTTCCTCAGCCTTTACAGGATCTAAAGGCTTTAATTGATAATCCATAGCACCTTCCTGTAGTGCTTGCTGAACATAGGAGAACTCTGAAAATCCACTTATAACTATGAAATCAGCTTCTACTCCATTTTCTTTTGTCTTTTGCATCAATTCTATTCCTGAAATTTCAGGCATTCTGATATCTGTAAAAACTACATCAGGTCGTTCTTTACAAATAACCTCCAAAGCTTTAAGAGGATCTGTGGTTTCGCAAATAATTCTAAATCTGTTTTCGTTACGTTCTAATAATTTTCTAATTCCTATCAAAGCCCAAGGTTCATCATCTACCATGACTATGCGATACATACATCCTACCCCACATTTCTAAAGTAAGTTTTAAAAATAGTCATAAAAATTTATTTTCATGTAGCTTAACTATAACGCAGAAGTTCTTAATTATCAACTTCTATGTTATAGATTATTTCAATATATACTGTTTTACTTTAACGCTTCATCGAATTACAATAAGGCAGCACATAAGAGATTCATGCTAAAATGAATCTCTTATGTCCTTGTGAATATTTATGGTGCTGTCTTAACTTGTGTTGTTGAAATATATGTAGTTCCAGTAGGAGTGGCTCCAGATTGAAACTCAATTGAATTCAATGAAGAAACCGCATTTCTGAATTGAGCACCTACAGCCTTAAGAATTCCATTGACATAAATATCGCACTTGTTTGTTGATGGATCTGCAATAATTACTACATTGTAATATGTGTTTGCACTAATACTCTGAATTATTACATCTGTTCCAGTGCTATCCTTATATATTAGGTTTGGTCCACTTGATGAAGTGCTCAATAAGACTCCTATTGTGGAACCACTCATAAGCTGGAACTTAGTCCAGGTTCCAGGTGTAGGTTCCATGAAAGTAAATGCTACCCTTATTTTACCACTCTGAGCTGTAAATGCCCTATTAACCTTAGTGTAACCTGAAGTATTGTTGTCGTATATCTTCAAGCTTTTATCAGCAGCGCTTGGTATCTCTTCAATGGTAGAAGATGTATTAGCGGCATTAGTTACGGTCCATCCTGTTGGTTGACTGCCTGTAGCATAGCTGTTAAAATTATCCGAAAACATCTGACTTGATGTAGATGTTATAGTTATGCCTGTTGCGTAGCTTCCATCGGTGATTTGTCCATCGGTGATATTTGTTATAATATTACCTATCATGTATAAATTTTTAATATTGACAGTATTGACATTTAAGGCATTACTTTTGCCACGGATATTTGATTTGGCATCACCAAATTTTTCAAATACAGTACCTTCAATGTATACATTTGATATGGGTGCTGTTTCCGCAAAAATTTCTATTGGCTTTGAGGTACCAGCTGAAGTGTTTTTGAAGGATTCCACTCTTGTATTTACAAAGTGGATATCACTCATCAATTGATTCCCAGAGGTTGCTTCTGCTACTATGCCTCTTCGTGCCTGTACAACATCGTTGTCTTCAAACCATATATCATACATAGGACTTCTTGCCTGCATGCCTGCCTTTACGCCAGCACAGGAAGTAAATACTATATTGTTTTTAAAACGTACATTATACATGTCAAAATTAGCTATGGATGATTTAGCGCACATAGCATCATCAACAGTCATAACAAAGTTTTTTTCTGCAATTGCATTTCTTGTTGCACATATATCTATACCATCGTTCATAATTTTATACTGATCAACGTTTTTATGGTTTATAATCTTTACATTTCTCACTATAAAGCCATCGCCACCTTCTATAGCCCTAAAAGTCCATGTTGTTGCATCTTTTATTATAATGCCTTCTACAGCAACATTGTTGGAATTAGTTCCTACAATGACATTTCTTCTGTATTGAAGGTAGGTAGAGGATGAACTACTCTTATCCATTAATGCTATACCGCTTGCATCTAGTACACCACGTCCCAGTATCTTAGCATTTGGTGCATTATCAATCCTAATCATTGGATTAAGGGTATATGTACCGCTATCTTCACCAAGAATTGGAGTATATTGGCTTCTGTCGGTATTTGATCTAATAACTGCACCTCCTTGAAGATAAAGGGTTACATTACTTTTCATGTAAATAATTTCCTTCACCTTATATACACCTGTAGGCACATATACGATACCACCTCCAGCTACAGAGGCATCATCAATAGCCTGCTGTATCTTGCTTGTGACGTCATTTGTCCAGGTATTGTCTGCATTATAAGGAGAATTCCTTATATTGTAAATACCTGTTCCTGAGGATGACGGTATATTACTTTCAATAGGATCTGCCAAAATAACCAGTTTTTCCAGATTGTTAATCTGTATAATCAAATAGTATGGTTTTATGGAACTGCTGTCTATGGAAAAAGTTAAGCTATTTCCGCTTACGGTCCCTGTAATTCCCAAGCTGTGAGGACTTATATCAAAGTTTGTAATATTTTGGCTAGCAGTAACCGTTAGTGTAGGTGTACCTGAGTATGAAAAATGGGCATAATGGTAGTCCATGTAATCTTCAACAAGAACAGTGTTTGAATCCGCTGTTACTGAAAAGCTTGAACTTGTAGTAGTATATGCTGGCTTTGTATAGCTTACAATTGTTGCAGCATTTACTTTTAATGGACTAACTAATATACCAAAGGGAGAAAAACAAAGAAGATACATAGCACAAAAAATCATACTTATATGTCTTTTTAACTTAAGCATTTTTTTACCTCCATTTAATTCTTTTATTCATATTTTTTTATTACAAAATAACGTTTTCATTATTTGCCTTCTTAAGCTTATGTTCAAATAAAGTAATACAGACATCAACCTTGTTTTTCAAAAGGGTAATATCTGCATTACAAGCCCATAAGCTCATAAACCTTAAGTTACTTTATTTTTGAATTTTTCTTTGCAGTAGGAGTCATTTCAGGCATTTTC
>JARDZI010000017.1 GCA_029240935.1 Clostridiales bacterium | reverse complement strand
CCTCACGGTGGACACCCTTGCCGTAGGCTAGTGGTTGGTGCTATCAACCCCCACAGTGGACTTTCACCACCAAGCTGTCGCCCATGCTGGGCCCACTTAAAAAAGAGACCTGTATTGGTCTCTTGAAACTTATATAATAACATTATTTTATATCTTTTAAATGTTGAAGGTGGATTCCTATATGTCCTACACCAAGCACAATCACCGATATGCTAAGCCAAATCACCTTCCCATAAATACTTAATAATAAAAATGCCAATATTGGCAGGCTGGCACCTGCTATAGGAAAACCACAAAAGCTGCCATAGAAGCTCTTTAAGCTATGCTCACCTTTAAAATAACGAATCCAGTTCAACTCATACAAAAGCATAAGAACAAAGGAAATAACGAGCCAAATACTCCATAGATTAAAGGAGCCAATATTAAAATCACTAAAAATTAAAGCAACACAGGTTACGGAAACTTGTCCAACTCGTTCAAAAATCAACAGCATCCTATTTTCCTTTTTAGCAACACTTTCATAGCCCTCTGGTGTATTTCTTGTCCATATAATGTTGGGTATAGACAACATCAATAAATAAATTAAACCTACATATGAAAATCCAAAATGTCCCATAATCTACCTAACTCCTATCTTTTAATATAGTTTTACTTAATCACACCACTCCACAAGAATTTTGCATCTAGCCCTCTCTCCCCATAAGAAACACCTTATCAGCAGGAATATGCAGCTTCAACTTCTTACAGTTATCCTCTGCAATATTACAAATTGAAGACTTTGGAGTCTCAACTTCAAACACACATCCGCCACAATTCACAACAATTGTAGTTGAAAAGACCCCTTCTATTTTTTCCATAACATCACACTCAAATGCGTTTTCCATATCTGAATCCACTGAGAACAAGCTTAAATTATGGGCTCTTATCCCAGCAACCATTTGTTTATCTACTTCCCGCTCCTTCTTTATAGCCTTAAAAACAAGTTCCTTTGATTGGAGGCCATAATACCCATCCTTCTCCTCTATCACATTGGCATCCAGGAAATTTTTACAACCTGTTATTCTTGCCGCAGTTAAGTTTTTAGGGGTATGTATGATTTCGTCCTTTGAACCTATTTGCAGATTTTGACCATTGTCCATAACCATAATATTATTGCAAATACGATAGGCTTCCTCAATGTTATGAGTAACAAGTAATACAATTCCGTCATAATTATTCTTAATAATCATCATCAATTCTTTTTCAAGCATATATTTAATATGGCTATCAAGAGCTGAAAATGGCTCATCTAGCAGCAATAAATCCGGATCTGTAATCAGTGTTCTTGCTAGAGCAGTTCTTTGCTGCTGTCCACCAGAAAGCTGGGAGGGATAGTGATTCTCAAGTCCTCCAAGCTGCATACGTTCAATCATTTCTCTAATCTTTTTATTACCCAGTTCCTTTTCTAAACCCTTAATACCATATGCAATGTTTTTATACACAGTTAAATGTGGAAATAATGCATAATTCTGAAACACATAACCAATATTCCTTTTACGTGGTGGTACATTTATCTTTGAATCAGAAGAATATAGCATTTTACCATTTAGTTTTATAATACCCCTGTCAGGGTGGTAAAGTCCAGAAATACACTTTAGAGTCATGCTCTTTCCACACCCCGAAGGACCAAGTATTCCTAAAACACCCTTATCTGCATTGAACGAGGATTGCAGCCTGAAATTTCCCAGTGATTTTTCTATAAATACCTCCAGCACTTACCTCATCCCCTTTTCATTTTCCTTTCAAGAATATTAACAATAAACAGCACTATTACAGCAATACTGGTCATAATCAATACAAGTAAATTAGCCATACCCTTGTTTCCTGCCTGTAGAGCATCATAAATAGCTATTGGCATTGTCATGGTTTTGTTAGGAATGCTTCCTGAAACCATTAAGGTTGTACCAAAATCTCCAAGTGCTCTTACAAAGGACATGGTAAGGCCTGCAACAATTCCTCTCCATGCAATGGGCATTACCATTGTGCAAAATACATTGAATTCATTTCGTCCCAAAAGCCTTGCTGCATTCAAATAATCTTCATTTATTTCTAGAAATGCAGTTTTTGCTGATTTAATTAAGTAAGGTATAGATACAACACAAGATGCAATTACAGCCCCTGTGGGTGTAAAAACAATCATCTTGTCAAAATTCTTTTCAAGGAAAGCTCCAATAGGTGATTGTCTGCCCAGAAACACCAGGAGATAATATCCTAATACCGTAGGAGGCAACACAACCGGCAAATTTGTAAATGTATCAATAAAATCAGCTACTTTCCCATGTCTCCTGCTTAAAAAATAAGCAATAGGGAGTCCAACAAAAAAACTGATAATTGTGGCTGTAAATGCCACACGAAAAGATAGGTAAAGTGGGAAAAGATTTATATTCTCCATGATCTACTCCTCCCATGCTTTGAACCCATATTTACTCATAATTTCTTGTCCTTCTTTGCTTTTTACAAATTCAATAAATTTTCTTCCCATCTCTTCTTCTTTAGTCCTCTTAGTAACTGCTATTGCTTGGCGTATAGGCTCATGCATTTTTGAATCAATCAATGTGAAGTTTAATGTCTCAGTATCATTTAATGATAAAGAAATAAAGCCTGCCTCTACATTACCAGTGGTTACAAGTGCCAAGGTATCTGAAATGTTTTTTCCGTATACTAGCTTAGGTTCTATTTTATCCCATAGCTTTGAGTTTTCCAATGTCTGTTTTGCTGTTATGCCATATGGCGCAGTTTCTGTGTTTGCTATTGCAATTTTTTTGATCTCAGGCTTTAATAAATCCTCTATAGATTTGATTTCAATATTGCTTTTCTTTAAGGATGCAATACCAAGGCTTCCCACAGCATAGGGCTGAATAGTGTCGGAAATTAACTGTCCCGCTTTATCAAGTTTTGCTACAATACTTTCATCTGCTGCTGCAAAAACATCAAAGGGAGCTCCATTAATAAGTTGTTCCGACAAGGATCCTGTGGCTCCAAAGGAAAAGGTTACCCTACAATTTTCTGCTTTTTCAAATGCAGCACCAACTTCTGTAAATGCCTTAGTTAAACTAGAGGCAGCAGCTATGGTGATTTCCTTTTTTTCAGCTGGTGCTGAACTTTCTGGAGTCTGTTCTGTTGTTTTTGGTGAACTACATGCTACTAATGTCAATGCTAATAAGCCAATGATAGTAATAATGATGTTCTTTTTCATATTCTTCTCCTCCAATTGCAATTATATATTTGTGTCTAAAAGTATCCAAACGTAATGAAATAGAATATATCCTTATATTTATGTCACTTTTAGTTTATTATAATCATACAGCAAATTACTGTCAAGGCTGTAAGGGAGCATAAATTGTCAAACGTAGTGAAACGTGATATAATGTAACATAATATGGATAATCATATATAAGGAAGGTTGATTGTATGGATAACAATACTGCCCTAACTACTCAAGAGGTAGCAGATATGCTGAAGGTAGCCAAAAATACTGTTTACGAATTAATAAAGCGTGGGGAAATAAACTCCTACAGGGTTGGACGTAAGGTTCGATTTACATTGAGTGATGTTGAAGCTTATATATCCCGTTCCAAAAGTATTCAACCTATTGAGCTTCCTAAAGAAGATAAGGTAGCGAGTTATAATAATTTACAATCAAATTCTAAAATTATCAGTAATGGGTTTGTAATCTCCGGACAAGATTTAATGCTGGATGTTCTATCAAATTATATGGGGCGTCACCCAAAGGGTGTTCCTGCCCTTCGTGATTATAGTGGCAGCTATAGCAATTTAGTTGCATTGTATCAGGGAAAGGTTCAAGTGGCTTCCTCCCATTTGTGGGATGGTGATACCGGAGAGTATAATATTCCTTTTGTTAAACGATTACTACCAGGAATTCCTGCTGTTATTATTCACCTTACCTATCGCATTCAGGGCTTTTATGTTGCTAAGGGTAATCCAAAAAATATAAAAACATGGGCTGATTTTAAACGCCCCAATATTACTATGATAAATAGAGAAAAGGGTGCTGGCTCCCGTGTATTACTTGATGAACATCTACGCTTATTAGGCATTTATGGAAGTTCGATTAAGGGTTACGACCATGAAACCCAATCACATCTTACTGTAGCAAGTACGGTTGGTCGTGGTGGGGCAGATGTAGCTGTGGGAAACGAAAAGATATCTAGTCAAGTTGAGGGTATCGATTTTATTCCACTGCAGAAAGAGAGATATGAATTGGTTGTTAAGAAAGAAGATTTGGGCACTCCTCCAATTCAAGCTATGATGGAGATTCTTCGCTCTGAGGAATTTAAGGTTGAGTTTAAAGGAATTGGTGGTTATGATACCAGTGAAATGGGTAACATTGTAGCAGAGACTTAATTTTTGATCCTAGTGAAGGGTGGCAGCCACATCAGATATCAGATTTGTAAATCTGATATCTGATGTGGCTGCCACCCTTCTTGATCCATCGGGGGATTTTTGTTCTTTCTGCAACTAACCTATTGAAAGGAGCTGTTGAGATGGAAAAAAGTGTAGTAATAAATGCTCATGTCGTTAATAAGTTTTTTGGTAAGTTTCATGCATTAAGAGATTTATCAATTTCAGTTTCACAGGGAGAGATCTTCGGATTTATAGGTAAGAACGGAGCTGGAAAGACAACTTTTATGAGAATCATTTGTGGCCTTATGAAGCCAAGCAGCGGAAATATAGAAATAACGAAACAAGTAATAAACATTTCAGGTTCTCACACCCTTAAACCTAAAATAGGATTTCTTCCTCAAAATGTTAGGTTTAGTGATAACAAAAATGCGGCAGAATTAATAACCTTCTTTGCAAATCTTAAGAACGCTGACTCCAAGAGGAGTATTTATTTCGCTTCGGAACTTGAATTGGATATGAAAAATACAGTAAGAAATATGTCACCAGGGCAGCAAAGAAAACTTCAGCTTGTTATTGCAACTATAGGACTGCCTGACATTCTTGTGTTGGATGAGCCTACAGCAGGGTTAGATCCTGTTGGGGTTCAGCAGGTTAGGGAGATTATTAGGGCTTTAAATAGAAAGGGATGTACAGTATTTATATCCTCTCATGTTTTAATGGAGCTTGATAACCTCTGCAGTAATGTTGCTATAATAGATAAAGGTCAGCTTTTATATCAAGGCTCCTGCAGAACTGTATATGAGATTGAAATAGAAGATATACCTAGAGGAGTAATAGAACTTCTGCCTGAAGCTCAAAAGACAAAATGTAATTTTGTAGATAATAAGCTAATTGCTCAAATTGAAAGGCATGAGGTACCAGATCTTCTGCAGGTTCTTTATAATAAAAACATAAAAGTTTTTGGCGTTAAACCTCAGGGATTGGAAATGCTCTATAATAACCTGATTAAGGAGGATGCTTAATGAAAAGCGTACTGATACTACTAAAGAGAGATTTTAAAAATAGTATTAATAAAAGAGTTTTTCTGCTACTTGGCTTTATGGTGCTTTTACAGGCATGGTTTATTTTAGGGTCAGGAAGTGTTAATAATGTGGTTCAATCTAGACAAATGACTTTCATGGAAATAGTCTTTTCCTTCAACCTATTTGGTTCCATTGTTGCCTTAGCATTAAGCTTTGACAGCATTTCATTGGAGAGAGAAAACAAAGTAATGGATTTAATACTAACTTCTAATATTTCAAAAAAGAAGGTATTACTTAGTAAAACTTTAAATTGTTTTCTGGTGTCCTGTGCTTTTGCTATCCTTTATGTATTACTAATTCTAGTAATATATTTATCAGCAGCAAAGGATATTAGAGTAAGCTTGTTAGCTTTAAGATATATTTTACCAATAACGGCCTTCCTATCTATTTATTGTCTAATGGGGCTTGTACTTTCGATTATCTTTAGATCCTCCAAGGAGTCACTTATCATCTCTGTTATTTTAGGAGGGCTTTTTATTCCAAGGCTATACCTTCTTGTTGCAGAAGGTATTGGAAATGCCTTGGGATTTGAGGAGAAATCCATTGATATGCTTAGCATGCTTTCTCCAGCACTTATTATGAACGCCCTTAGCGGTTATGCAGAAAAATCTGAGATTTTTTTAGGAGTGCTATTGCTCATTGTTTACCTAGTAGTTATGATATCATTGAGTATAATAGTTTTCACTAAGCAAGATGAACTCAATTATGGTGAATAGGAGGTTTATTATGAACAAGAAAACATCTATAATAGCATTATCAATATTGGTGGCTGCTGCAGTGTTTTTCGGTTATATATTTGTCAATAAGGGTGACGGTCCAGTAATGGGTGTGATTATTTCAGATAGGGCAATAGAGGATACAAGGAGCTACAAAATACAAGAAAGCTCACCTAGTAAAGGAAGTTATCTGATTTTAACAACAGAGCTTAATAAATTAACGGAAAAGTTTAAAGCTGAAATTCCAAATGGGAAGAATTTGTATTCAAATATCAATATTGTAGAATGTCCTAGGGGCTTACAATTTACAGCAAAATGGGTTTCTAATAATAAAAGCATAAAGGAAGAAACCAAGCCACTGACTACCAACCAAAGCGGTATAATGTCCTACCTCCTTGAAGCTAATCTGGCTAATAAAGGTAGTTATTCATTTGAGTTATACAATGAAGGTAAAAAAATCTTTGAAAAGAATTTTAAAATAGAATAATTGAAAAGAGAAAAATTATATGATGGAGATTTTATTTAAGCCACATAAAAGTAAAGAGGACCAGTTTACTGAAATATATAACCAGTGCTTTGATTATGTATATTCATTTATTTATACAAGAACTGCTGGAAATGAAAAGATAACAGAGGAAATAGTCCAGGAAACCTTTACAGCAGCTTGGGTATCCCAAGACAGGTTTTCTCATAAAAGCTCCTACAGTACATGGATTTGTGGAATTGCAAAAAATAAACTTTATGAATACTATAGAAAGAAAACCACCTCAGAGAAGCATGAATTAGTTGATAATGAAATTATAGAGGAACTATCCTCCAGCTTCAATCTAGAGAAAATTGTCTTAAGAAATGAGGAAAGCAGAAGTGTTATCATCGCTCTTAACAACATTAATACTCTATATAGTTATTCCCTCATATTAAAGTACATTGATGATTACACCATAAAACAAATTGCACAGATTTTAGCCAGAACTCCAAAAGCTGTTGATGGCATACTTCAACGTGCAAAAAATAGCTTTATAAGAGAATACTTAGTTGTTTCCGGAAAGGAGAATGAACATGGAAGATAAAACAATGGAGAAGTTAATAAAAACAATTCAAATAGATATTGCAGCACCTAGTGGTCTTAAGGATAAAATGTTCAAAGAGATTACCCAAAGCAAAAAGGATGATATGATACACTTGTCCCCATTTGAGAGATTTATTTTCAAGAACCCCCTAGGAACAGCTTGTACCATATCGATTGTCATATCCGGTACTCTATGGGCTATTATGGGTAATGGCTATTCAAATATTTTATCAAGCTTTGTAGGGAAAAGGTGATGTGATGAGTATAATGAGAACAATTCTAAAATCAGTAATTTCACCTATTATGGTAATGAATAATCAGGAAATAAAAGAAAACAAATTAGCTTCCTTTATTATTGTTTTTACAGCCTCTGTGTTTGGTTCAATAATTTCACCTATTACTTATTATTTGTATAATAGAAGTAAATTTGAAATATTCTTGGATATTGGAAGTATAATTATAATGTTTTTTCTAAGCATTTTAACATGGCTTGCCGCATGTACTTTGTTTTGGATGATTTCACTACTTTTTAAAAAAGAAGTAGGATTTAGACAAATTACAGCTTCATGGGGTTTTAGTTATATCCCAAATCTAATCTGCATAATTGCATATAGCATTGTTCAGATGAGCTTTATAAGTTTAACAGGAAACAGTTTTATTGCAGTGTTAATTAATACACTATTTATTATGCTTCTTGTATGGAAAACCCTGTACTTTTTTATTGAAATGAAATTTGTAATGAAACTTACTGGGTCAGAACTACTTATCGCTACAATAATAACAGCTATGGTTTTTCTAGTTTTAATGGGTATTGATTTTACTGTTGGCATTCAAATACCTATGCTTTAGAGTTTTATTCATATATAGTACTAGGGAAGTCTCTGAAAAATCAGAGCAACCATCCCAAAGGATATTAGTGTTTTACTAGATAGAGAGAAAACAGATAGTAATGTTTATACATTTTTGAATGCATCAACAATCCAAGCTTGAAAAATTTTTCAAGCTTGGATTGTTTTCTGCTCTAGCAATGTTATAAGAAGAACCTAATTCCATTATCACATTCTCCAGATTATTTCCTACATATCAGGATTTACATACATTACTTTAACAGTGTAACTTTTTACTCATTAAAACGATTAAGATATGAAACAAAACTCTACCAATATATTTAGAAAACAAGAGGTGTGATTATGAAAATAAAGATTACTAATCTATCAAAAGCCTACAAAAGAGGCTTCAATGTGCTAAAGGATATAAATTTAGAGCTGGAAAGTCCATCAATGATAGGACTTGTAGGACCAAATGGTGCAGGAAAGACTACTCTGATGAAACTATTAGTTTCACAACTCCTGCCTTCTGAAGGAAATATAATGATTGATGGTATGGAGTTATATAAAAACGAAAAATACCTTAAACAAAGGCTTGGGTATCTTCCCCAGGAATTTGGTCTATATGAAGAATTAACTGTATATCAATTTCTTGATTATATGGCAGCATTGAAAGGGATTAAAGAAAATAGAAAGGACTTCATTAAGAAATGTATTGTTATAACAAGCCTTGAGGACAAACAGGACATAAAAATCAGAACCCTATCCGGAGGTCAAAAGCAAAGAGTAGGAATTGCCCAGGCACTTTTGAGCAGCCCTGAGTTATTCATAGTGGATGAACCTACTGTCGGGCTGGACCCTGAGGAGAGAATCAAATTTAGAAATCTTTTTTCAAAAAATGCAAGCAGCAAGCTTGTAATTCTTTCTACCCATATAATAGACGATGTAGAATCCATATGCAACAGACTTATTGTTATGAGTAAAGGAAGAATACTATTTGATGGAACTCCAAGCCAGCTTATTAAATCAGCCCAGGGACATGTGGCCAAAATTGAGCTGCATAGCAGTAGTGAAGAATTAGTTGAGAAAAACTTTAAGATAACCTCTAGGGTTATTGTTCCAAATGGTTTGTCCTATAGAATTGTAGGAGAAGATCTTCCAGCGTCAAGTGAGTTTATTACTCCATCACTTGAAGATGCTTATATATACTGCATTATGGAAGGAGATATGGCATGATGGATGGTTTTAAGCTTTGGATAAATGAGTTAAAGCTTCTTTTTAGATCAAGTCTAGTAAAATTGTTAATTATTATAACTGCAATATTTCAGGTCATAGGCCTAAATGCATTAGATAATTCAAATAGCATAAGCCTTCAGGGAATTAGAAAAACCTCCTATACTATGGCATTAGGTTCAGCAAAGTATGGCGCTGTAACAGGAGCCCTACTATTTGCTCTACTTACTCTTTATATACTAGATAAAGATAACAGAAAGAAAAGTAAGGATTTGATTGGGACTAGCCAAAACTATTTTTATGTTATTGTAGCCCGAATAATATCTTTAGTGATATTAGCAGCTATGGCAGTACTGTTAGGTGGAATAGCAGTTTGGATTATCCATAAACTTGTACTTCATATTGATTTTAATATGTCCACATATTTAATGAGTTATGGTGTTGTTACACTTCCCTCAATAATATTCTCAATACTAATCTGCAGCAGTTTATATTTAATTACTTCAACCATGGATATAAGCTTTTTAATTTTTGGATTTATGTTTTTTATAAGTATAAATTCATCAAACTACCTGATGAATTGGGTTCAGCCAAGTACCCCTGCATATTCTGATTTCGGTGGTATTGAGCCAGTTTTAAGGTTAATAGTATATAACAGAATTCTATGGTTTTTCTTATGTTTAAGTTTATTTGCATTTGGCTTGATGATTAGGAGAAGATATGAACTGGGCATAATAAAGTCCTTTAGTATAAATATAAAAATGTTGTTACTTCCAGTTATATGTATGGTTACATTGATTGCTTCCATATTTTTATACATTAATCAACCATATATTTATGAGAAGGATTCTGCACTAAACAATGATATTAGAATTGAAGAGGGAATAAGGTTGAAAGGAATTATCCCCCATGTGACTTTTTATCCAAAAAGCAAAAGCATGTCAGCTAATGTGAGTTATTTGTTTGAAAAGATAAAGGACAAAGGACAAATTGACTTTATAACTAATACAGGCCTTAACATTAAATCCATAACTGTAAATAATAAAGAGGCTGATTTTAACTATTTAAAAGGAACAGACATTGTAAGAGTCCAAGTTCCCAAGGGAACAAATGTAAATATTGCTTTTAAATACGAAGGAGTTATAAAGTATCCTACCTCAAACAGCTTTGCGGGATACATAACAGATAAAAGTATATACCTATTGGAAAACTCACACTGGATATTTCAACCTCTAGTTAATACAGAGGATTCTATTGAAGTTGTTGGCAGTGTTACAGCCCCTGAGAATCTCACTGTTGTACCAATAGGAAAGCTTACAGGTGTTACAAAAAAGGATGGAATGAAAACCTGGAAATACTCAATGAAATGCCAGGATATTGATCTTGGGGTATTTGCCTCAGAGTATAAGCAGGAGACTATACAGGTGGGTAACAGGTCAGTTGAATTCTACTACACTCCACAACATGAAAGTTATATAAAAGCATTGGATATAGGAGGAAATATTAAAAATATATTTGAATACTATGAACAAAATATTGGGTCATATCCATTTGATGATGTACCCTTGAAAATAGTAGAAAGTTCAATTTATAAGACAGGGGGACATTCAACTTCAAATATTGTTACTGTTTCTGAATATGTATTTAACAGGAATAATGTTCCAATAAATACAATGATTGATATAACCTTCTCTCATGATGTACAGTTAATTGCACATGAAATAGCACATCAATGGTGGGGACTGGGAGTAAGCTTTAGGGAACAAAATGAATGGTCCTCAGAGGGGTTTGCAGAGTACTTCAGTTATAAGTATATCCAAAAAAATTTTGATCCCTTTTTATCAGAATACATTTCATCTAATTGGAGGTATGCAGTAAGCAACCAGGAATATAGTTATTTTATAAAAAATCCTGAGAAAATGAGTGTACTTCAGAAAAACTTTAGAAAACGAATTGAAATGCTCACGGAAAAGACATTGGTTTACAATATGATGCCACTTCAGCTTATAAATATGGAGAAGCTAAAGGGTGAAGAGGTTTTCGTTAAAAAAATTTCACAGGTATATAATGATAATTTATTTAATTCCTTAGAGTATGAAGTTTTTCTAGCAGGTGTTGGGGTAAGAAGGGAGGAGATTTCTGTTGAATAACATGGAGGTTTTAAAATATGAAATAAAAGGATTAGTGCTAACAAAAAAGTTTTTTTATATAAATTTAGTCACAATGTGTTTTACCTATTATGTACTGTCTTCACTAGTAATAGGGGGCTTTAGTGGTACAGCTCCCTTTTCAAAGCTAAGCTACTCCAATTTTTTAGCACTTATCAACCCAATACTTCTTGTAATGCTGGTATTTATAACAATGACTGTTTTCTCAGAAAAGGAAAGGCTGGTCAGAAAAATTATTTTTTCCACACCTATATCACAATCAAAGTATTACATGATTAAAGGCATTTCAACATTAACAGCTACCCTATTAATTGCCGCAGTACAAGTCATATTCAGCTTTGCCTTTTATGGATATCTATTTGGTTTCTATAGCTACAGTGACTTTATACTGCCAATACTATTGTTTTTATTTCCACCCATTATTTTAATATTAGGGCTTTCATTTATATTAGGAAGATTAAATGATAAAATACTATATTTAATCATACCCCTAGTATTTGTAATGGGTATGCTTAATATAAGCCAACCAGTTTGGTTTGATTTATGCTCAAATAATTTTTTGTGCTACTATCCACTAAGGCTAGCTGCATCAGGCTACTCAGCGGATGCCCTCCCCTACATCATGCCCATGGATTATGTTGTAAGTAGAATCCTATTTGTTATTACAGGCTTAATTTCATTTGCTCTGGCTTGTGGAATTAAAGGGAGCCAGTTCTCAAGAATTTTACATAAGGAATAACTTTCAAATCCATGTCTGCTTCCATTAGTTTTCTAGTATATTAAGTTCTATTGTCTAAATTAATTGAACAAAAATAAAAGCTGAAAAAATACTTTTCAGCTTTTATTTTCTATTGTTGCTTATACTGTGGCTCTTCCTGCTCAATATACTGTTGCCTCTGCTGTAAAGCCTGTAGTGAAGCATCTAGCTGCTGGGCTATCTGCCCAAATTGCTGCTTTGCATTTTTATCCTGAGTTTCAAGAGCAAAGGTTTTCATAGTGGCTGCTGCGCTTTGTATTCCTGCAATTGCTTGCTGCATCTGTGTCCCTACTGTCATTTAATCACCTGGTTTTTAAAAACATAACTTTTAATAATAAATCATGTTTTTTCGTACTATCTACAAATAGTACGGTGGCATCACAGGATTCAACCACTAGGGTTAATACTTTCATATTAAAATCTTGCTATCAATAAAGATATGCCTTTATAATTATAACCTTATAAAGTCCAACAAGATTAAAGCTGTTAGCTTTCCCTGTAATATAAGGTGTTTTAGCGTATATCCGACTTTCACTACGTGTCTTAGCAATATACAGTACCTTATATCAATATTGTTTCCTTAATTGTATATCTTATACATACATGTAGCCACAAAAACCAGTTTACCTCCTTTCGTTTTGTTATTAACTCTAATTGTTTGTTATCTTTTATAAATAGCTGTTGTCACCTCCCTCCAAATATTGTATGTAACTCATCCCTTTGGTTTAAATATCAAGGCGGCTAAAAATGAAAATATTAGTGCAGCAGAAATTCCTGCACTTGTAATACTGAATATACCTGTTAATACACCTATAACACCATTTTGCTCAACCTCTTTCATTGCACCCTTAAGCAAAGAATTTCCAAAACTGCTGATAGGTACTGAGGCTCCTGCACCAGCAAATTTCACTAATGGTTCATATAATCCAAGGCCACCTAATATTGCTCCAGCTACCACCAGGGTACACATGGTATGAGCAGGAGTTAGTTTAAACACATCCATTAGTATTTGACCGATAACACATATTACTCCACCAACTATAAACGCCCATATAAACTTTTCCATATGAATCCTCACCCTTCCTTACATTTCTATTGAAACTGCATGTGCAATGCAGGGTATGCTTTCCTTTTGCTGATATGATAAGGGAGACATTAATGCTCCGGTACCAACAATTAAAATCCTTTTAAGTTCACCCTTCTTCATACGATTTAGGAAGTGGCCAAAGGTTACTGTGGCCGAGCATCCACAACCACTAGCTCCTGCAAATACAGGCTGTTTTTCACTATAGATAAGAAGCCCACAATCAGTGAGTTTTTCCTTAGGAATATTTATTCCATGATTAGTTAGTAAATCCCCAGCAATATTATGTCCAACCCTTCCCAGATCCCCGGTTGCAATTAGGTCATAATAGGAGGGATCAACACCTAAATCTCTAAAGTGTGCCTCCATGGTATCGACTGCTGCAGGAGCCATGGCTCCACCCATGTTAAATGGGTCAGAAAGTCCCATATCCACAACCCTTCCTATAGTTGCTGATGTAACCCTTGGTCCTACCCCTTGGCTTGCTATAAGAACAACTCCCGCTCCGGTTACAGTCCATTGAGCAGTTGGTGGCTTTTGGCCTCCATATTCAGTTGGATACCTGAATTGCTTCTCAGCAGATGCATTATGACTTGAGGCTCCAGCTAAAACATATTTAGCTGACTTGCTGTCAATAAGCAGCGCCCCTAATGATAAACCTTCAACTGCACTAGAACAGGCACCAAAAACACCTAGATAGGGCATACCTAGGGTACGAGCAGCAAAGCTGCTGGATATTATTTGGTTCATAAGGTCTCCACTTATAAAAAACTGAACATCTTCCTTTTTCATATTTGCCTTATTTATTGCAGTTTCACAGGCTTGTTCTAAAAGTTTCTTTTCTGCCTTTTCAAAGCTATCCTGTCCAAGCATTATATCTTCATGAAGAAAATCAAAATCTTTAGCTAGTGGACCCTGTGCTTCAAATGGACCTCCAACTACTCCCGATGAGATTATTATTGGTTTCGAATCAAATATCCAGGATTGATGACCCTTAAGCATTTACATCCCACCTAACCACTTTATAATTATTTTTACGATTGCCACTACAAATGCAGAAAATACTCCAAATACAATTACCGGCCCAGCTATTTTAAACATATTGCCACCAACACCTAACACATATCCTTCACTTTTATGCTCAATAGCAGCAGAGGCCATTGTATTGGCAAAGCCTGTAATAGGCACTGCTGTTCCTGCACCACCCCATTGGGCAATATGATCAAATACCCCAAAGCCTGTAAGCAGTATGGAAATTATTATTAAAACTGCAGAGGTAGGCCCTCCTGCTGTTTCTGCAGTGAAGTTAAAATAATTAATAAACATCCATTGAAGTCCCTGTCCTATAAGGCAGATGAAGCCTCCAAGGATAAATGCTCTTATGCAATTTTTGAAAACTGGACGCTTTGGTTCTCTATCCTTAGCAAATTCTTGATACTCCTGCTGTGTGGGAGTTAGTTTTTTCTTTTTCTTATTAGACATAAATAACCACCTTCTAGCTTAATAAATAGGGTTTTAGTTTATTCATAACATCTTTTATTCTATTTGCATTATTTGAGTATATTGCTTTTATATTTTCATCCTGTGTTTCAAGTGCAAATTTAAGAAAGTCAGCTTGACTCTGTTCCAAATTGGCATACAATAATTCCTTAACCTTAGGTTGAGGAAGCTGTATGGAATCATCAAAAAGGTCCAAATACAAATCACCTGATGAATCAACCTGACCAATGAAAACATTATCTTCTGATACTCCTACCTTTTCCAACTCAGTACTTAACCAATTTCTATTTAACCCCATATTGGATAGGGGCTCATCCAGTGCATTCCCATCAAGGATAACAGTTTGTGCCTCAGCTGCAGGCGAAACCTTTCTCTGTAAATCATGGGGTGTTATAGGCTTCTTGTCAGACTTTAAAAGAATATTAACATCCCCTGTTGATTCCATAACTGCGAACTCAACATCCGCTAGCTTAAATACATTTTTAGAACGTAGCTCTCTTAAAAGCTCCTCACCAGTTAATCTAACCTGTATTAGATTCTCCTCCATCACCTTACCAACTTTGATTAATACTGTTTCCTTACCATTTACTAAATCATGTACAGCCTTACTCTTAATAGATAGATAATCTATTGCTATTGTATATACAATCCATACTCCTAAAGCAACAAGGCCTAAAACTGTATTGGTAACTATATTTGTTGATATTAGAGCAATAATAACTCCAATTACCGTATAGCTCACAAATCTGAAAGGTGTCATCCTCAATGGATTGCCCTTGCCTAAAATTCTAATTAGTATAAGGGCTAAAAAAAACAGTATAGATGTTCGAAGTAATATCATAATCCAATTTGCCATTTATATTCCCTCACTTAGAAACCTTTATATTGAGGTTCCTGATATTCTAATGTTTTTATTCTTTGTTCAAGCTCCTTTACAACTCCCTGAGTTATTTGCAGAGCTTCCTCAAAGGCCTTTTTTTCATCCTTATTATGACTTTGTATGGAATAGGTCCTTATTGTACTCTCTATTCCTTTCAAATTTGCTAAGGTTTGCTTAACTTTTGAACCAACTGTCACTATTACCATCTCCCGAGAAAAATTTCACTGAATTTATCTTTATCCTAATCCTAAAAAATATTATTTTATCTTTTTCCACTGATTACAATAATTAACAATTATGTTGTGAGATATAAAAGTATAGCCTTTTATATCTTTTTATACTTATGAAGAAAATACAAAACTACAAATCCTATGAAAATAAATGCAAATACTAATATAGCTTTAACCCATAATTCCATTACAATTCCTCCTGCATAATTTTAAATAGGTTGTTTAATATTAATAGTATTAAGCAATTAAAGTACAATATACGAAAGTGTGAAAAATATGGAAGTATTAATTGAAGTAGTTCTTCAGACAGTTCTATCCTTCTTTTCAATATTATTTATTACAAGAATATTAGGCCGCCAGCAGGTAGCTCAGCTTACTATACACGAATATATAACTGGTATTACCTTTGGTTCCATTGCAGCTACATTAGCAACTGACCTTGGTCAGGAAAGCTGGCCTCATTTAATTGGATTATTTTTATTTGGAGCTTTAACATATTTGATGTCTTTTATTAATATGAAAAGTAGAACAGCATCTAAGCTTATTCAAGGAGAACCTATACTGGTTATACAGGATGGACAAATACTAGAAAAGAACCTATCAAGATATCACTATACAGTTGATGATTTAACACATTTGCTGCGAAAGAAGGATGTTTTTAATGTTGTTGATGTTAAATATGCAATTCTAGAAACTACAGGTGAATTAAGTGTTATAAAAGTAGTGCAAAAAGAAAATGTGAAGATAGAGGATTTGCATTTATCTGTTGATCAGGAGGAATTGAGCACAGACATTATTGTAACTGGAAACATAATATACGAAAATTTGAAGAAAAGAAACCTATCTGTAAAATGGCTTTTAAATCAATTAAAGATTATGGGTGTCAAAGACATTAAAGACATTTACTATTCTACAATTGACAAGAACAATAAAATATACCTTGATTATGTAAATGAAAATATAGAAAAGCCTGCTGATATTACAGAAAGTAAAACTAGAAATAAAACAACGTCCTCCAACTAAAGTTGGACATTGAAACTTTGACTAAGACTCTACCACAACCAAAGTAGGAAATAGTACTTCCTTTTAAAAAAGTGGTAATCTTGAAACAGTATAAGTACAAATTAGGATTTTATATGCAATTAAAAAAAGATGCAGGTTTATGTAACTTTTTTTATTGCTTATTTTTCAATGAAAAGTTACAATTATAATTGCTTTTCGAATACAACTTATACCCATATTTGAATATAAAAGCACTTCAATTACAACTTTAAGATAAAGGGGAAACAAATATGACCAAGGATTTAAGCAGAATAAATGAAAAGGCATGGAATTATCTTACCTATCAGGCATGGGTAAATAGATATGGTACCCCTGAGGAGGCTATACTTAAAATAAGAAAAGACCCATCATTAAGACTATTATCTCTATATAAGCACTTTGGAGATGTTAAGGGTAAAAAAATAATGAACCTGCTTGGTTCACATGGAAGCAAAGCTGTTGCACTTGCACTACTTGGTGCAGATGTAACTCTAGTTGATATGTCAGAGGAAAATTCACATTATGCAAATGAGCTTGCAGCTGCTGCAGGAGTTAAAATTAGATACATAGTTTCTGATGTACTAGAGTTATCCTCTAAAGAATTAACCTCTGATTATGATATTGTTTTTTCAGAGCTTGGAATTCTTCATTATTTTACAGATTTAAATCCATTTATGGATGTGTTTTATAAACTTCTTAAGCCAGGGGGAAAGGCAATTATACAAGATTTTCACCCTTTTTCAAAGCTTATAGAATCAAAGGGAACTACTTATAAAATAAGAAAGCATAAAATTACAGGGGATTATTTTGATACATCTCTTATTGAAACTGATGTGGCATTCTCCAAGTTCCTTCCCCAGGAAATACAACAGGAAATACCAAGAGTTACTCTCCGTAAGTGGACTCTTGGTGAAATAGTTACAGCTGTTGCTCAAAGTGGATTATTTATAAAGCAGCTTGAGGAGGAAGGAAACCTTTCCTCTGAGGTCTTTGATAAGGGTATTCCTAAGACTTTTACAATTGTGGCTGAGAAATAAGCTAAAGGTGCCAACCACCTCAAAAAAATTATTTCAAATGCAGCTAATTTAGAGGATTATAGCAAATAATGGAGAATATTAATATCCATAATAGTAATATTGTGGAGGTAATGTATATGGTGGATAATACTCATAAAGTATTACTTAATAATGGTTATATTGTAGATGGCAGTGGCAAAAAAGGCGTTTATGGTTCATTATTGATTGAAGGTGGTTTAATTAAAGACATTATTTCCAATGAAGTCCCTGACAACATAGAGGTTATAGACTGTACAGGGAAGGTAATCTCTCCTGGCTTTATAGATATGCATTCTCATAACGATTGGTTTTTTCCATCAACTAGGGCAGAGGACTTCCTGTCCCCCTTCATTCAACAAGGTATTACTACCTTCATCGGAGGTAACTGTGGCTTTGGTGTAACAGGTCTTAAATCCTCCGCACAATTTATAGATAATATAACTGCAAATCCTTTTAAGTCCTCCGAAATAGAAATATCCTGGTCTTCTTTAAATCAATATGCCTCAAAGCTTGAAAAGATAGGCCTTCCAGCAAATCTACTTCTGCTTGCAGGTCATGGTACAACAAGAGCATCTATAAGAGGATATAATTCTTCACCATTAAATGTTTCAGAAACGGATGAGATGCTTGGACTTTTAGGGGATGCAATGGATGAGGGTGCAGCGGGCGTATCCTTTGGCCTTCAATATGAACCAGGAATCTTTGCATCAACAGATGAATTAAAAGCTGTTGCAGCTCTTGTAAAGCAGAAGAATAAGCTTATCACAGTGCATTCAAGAGCCTCTTCAGCTCTATCTGGAACCTATCCTCTCTCCCTCTTTGGTAAGCCCCATAATATCATAGCTCTTGAGGAAATGATAAATATTGCTAGAGAAACCGGAGTAAGCCTTCAATACTCACATCTTATATTTGTTGGTGAAAAGACCTGGAAAACCTATAGTAAAACTATGAATGTAATAGACAAGGCGATTGCTGATGGAGTTGATTTTAAATTTGATACATTCTCCTATACATGTGGTGGTTCAGTAATATCAGTTATTCTTCCAAGCTGGTTTATGGAAAAGGTACCTGAAGCATATGAAAATAGTGCTGACCTAAAAAAGCTAAAATTACAGCTTACTATTATAGAAAAGCTCCTTGGCTTTGGATATGGTGACATACAAATAGCATATATAGATGATATAGAACTCTCAAAATATACTGGAATGTTTATATCTGAGATTGCAAAGGATCTTGGTATCACCCCATTTGAAGCCTATATACTCTGTGCTAAAAGAAGCAACGGGAAGGCAAGAGTTCTCCAATATAAATATGCTAATCTAGAAATAATTAAAAATCACATGAAACATCCTGCATCAATATTCATGACAGATGCATGGCTTGAGACTGAAGGGATACAAAACCCTGCATCCTATGGATGCTTCCCTAGATTTCTCCAGATTGCCCGGGAAAGCAAAATACTTTCACTCGAGGAAACAATAAAGAAGATGACCTATAGTGCTGCTGAAAGATTAGGAATAAAAGACAGAGGACTGCTCAAAAAAGGCTACGCAGCTGATGTAACTGTATTTGATTGGGAAAATATATGCGACAATAATAGCCTTAAGGAAACAGACAAGACTCCCTCAGGCATAGAACATGTATTTATAAATGGAAATCATGTACTTGATAAGGGTGAGCTGACTAAATGCAGTAAATGTGGAATATTTATAAGGGTATAACCTTAAAGGTACCAGACAGATGAGTATTGAACTGCTCCTGTCAAGTAGACAGATAAGTAAATAAAATCTTCTAGAAGCGTCAATCCTATGATTGGCGCTTTTTTATGCTGCTATACCAGATAATATTTTTTGTCTCATGTGGCTGGCATTTTATCAGCAAAACCACATTAACTATTAAGTTTGAATAAAATTGATTCTTCTGGAGAAGCCTAATATAAGCAAACTGGAAGGAGTTGGTTTTATGAAAGCCATTGTTTATGAAGATATAAAGGATGTAAAGGTCAAAAAAGTTGGAGATCCAAAAATTATTAATTCAGATGACATGATTTTAAAGGTAACCTCAACTGCCATTTGTGGTTCTGATTTACATCTTGTTCATGGGATGGTTCCAAATATGCCAAAGGGGTTTATACTCGGACATGAAACCATGGGAATCGTTGAGGAGGTTGGTCCAGGGGTTAAAAGGGTAAAAAAAGGTGACAGAGTTATTGTTCCATTTCCCGTTGCATGTGGTCACTGTTGGCAATGTGAGCATGACAACTGGAGCCAATGTGATAATTCAAATGCCAATGGCGAAGTGGGTGGAATACTTGGTTACAGCAAAACCTATGGTGGCTACGACGGTGGTCAGGCAGAATACCTGAGGGTTCCCTACGCAAACGTTGGTCCCTTTCATGTTCCTGAGGAATTAACTGATGAACAGGTACTTTTTTTAACTGATATACTTCCTACTTCATACTGGGGTGTTGATATAGGTGGGGTTAAGCCTGGTGATACTGTAGTTGTACTAGGCTGTGGTCCTGTAGGACTTCTGGCTCAAAAATGGGCTGCCTTTAAAGGAGCAAAGAGAATCATAGCTGTTGATTATATAAACTACAGACTTGAGCATGCTAAAAAACATAATGGAGTTGAGGTTTTAAACTTTCAAGACTATGACAACACTGGAGAATATATTAAAGAAATCACCCATGGTGGAGCAGATGTAGTTATTGACTGTGTTGGAATGGATGGTAAGATGACGGTTATTGAAATGGTTGAAACAGCCCTTAAGCTTCAGGGAGGTTCAAAGTCAGCAATTGAAATTGCAACCCAGGCAGTTAGAAAATGCGGTACTGTTGTACTTGTTGGAGTATATGGAATGAGATATAACAACTTCCCTCTTGGTGACTTTTTTGCTAGAAACATAACACTAAAAATGGGCCAATGTCCTGCACATGCATATGTTACTCCAATACTTGACTTAATCAAAGCTGGGAAGTTCGATGCAACTGATATAATAACCCACAAAATCCCACTTGATAAGGGAGAGCATGCCTATGAAATATTTGATGAAAAAAAAGATAATTGCATAAAGGTTATACTAAAGCCTTAGGTGTATCTAAGGTTGACAGCCATAAAAAGTGCACCCTAATATTAGCTACTTCTAACACTTAAGGTGCACTTTAAATTTAGTTTGCACCTTTACTCCACTCAAAACCTTTATTTTTTCTTCTTAAAGCTTTGAAGCTTCTCATGTTTCTTTGTAGTTTTCTTCTCTTTTGGTTTAGGGGTTAATGTTCCTCTTTTTTCTGTAGTCAATATGTAGTATCCATCCTCCTCGACTACCTTAACTCCACCAAATATGTTTGTTAGCTTGTTTTTGTACCAATCTAATCGCTTTACAACCATAACCATTCTTCCACCAACTACAAGATGTTTAAATCCATTTTCTATGAAGGCCTTAGGAACTGAGAAATCTGTATGGTATGGTGGATTGCTTAAAATTAATGTAAAATCCATGTCCTCAATTGGTTTCAATCCACTTCCATGTCTAACATTTACACCTGGTACTCCATTTTTATATGCATTGATTTTTGCAATTTCAACTGCCTTCTCATTAATATCTACCATAAACACTTTTCCCTGGCCAATGACCTTTGCTGCTGATATCCCTACAATTCCATAGCCGCAGCCCAGATCAAGCAGCTTGTCATCCTCTTTAAGCTCTGTGTTTCTAAGCATTGCCATTGTGCCTCTATCTGATCCATCCGGAGAAAACAGGGATTCCTCGGTCTCAAACTTTAGTCTATTATTCCATATATCTATCTCAAACAATAAAATCTCCCCTTATTCAATTTGTCTATTGTATATCTTTAATTCTAAACAATGTCTGATGCATATGCAATCTTCTTATTCTTTCCTTCAGTTCCTCAAAAAATGTCCTAACTCTAGAGTAAGTGCTGTTCAACTGAAAATTTAATAACTGTATGATTTTACCTACATACTTATGTAAATAGTGTAGATAATAAATTTGAACATAACTAAAAGGAGGTTTTAATTTGACTGTTATAAATAAACTAAGCCAAACTCTTGAAATGCTAAAATCATGCCAATCAAACTGCAATACCTTTTCAATGGATACAAATGACGAAAATGCAAAACAAATGTTTCAAAAGCTTTCAAAGGATTTAAAAATGTGCGCACAACAGCTTGAAAATAGGGTTACCTATGTTGCAAATCAAGAACCTCAGTATAAGCAAGAGCTAGAGGGGACACAGAATATGCAATCCTCACAGGGTACTCAGGGTGCTATGCAGTCTCAAAGCACCCAGCAAACACAAAACCAAGCTGAAACTCAACAAATACCAGAGCTATGAGCATCACAGCCTTTATTGGCTGTGTTTTTTTATTTATTAAAGTTTAATAACATTTCGAAGTACCACGAAAACCGCTGCCCCCAGTAGTGTCATCCTTAATCTATTGAAGGTTTTATAAGCATCGGCATCACAGGGAAAGATCCTTCACTGGGTTCATGATGACAGGTAACAATATAGGACTATGTTTTAGTGTTAAACCTATTCACACATCTAATTACTGATGAATATTATGGTATTGTAGTTAAAATAAAGGAGTGAACCATGTGAATCCTTATATGGGATATCCATATTCAAAACATCAAATGCGTGATGGAAACAACCCTCCAATGCCAAAAGCTCAGGTAATTGAAATGCAGCTTGCAAGGGCATATATACCTGATCAACCCTATATAGGGTTGCTGCCTTTAAATGAGGCTTTAACTATTGGAACTATATTCCCAAATCTCAACATTCCCTATGCAATCAAGAGCAAGGAGTAGGAGGAAAAGTAATGGATAATCAATCACGTGAAGATTTATTGAGCAAGATTCAAGAGCTTGAATTTGCAGCTGTAGACCTTAATCTATTTCTTGATAACCACCCAACCCATAAGCAGGCTTTATCAGACTATAACAAATTTACAGAGCAGCTGATGAATCTCAAAAAAGTTTATGAGAGCAAATATGGTCCCCTAGCCAACTTTGGTTCCGCACCAAGCCAATATCCTTGGAAATGGGTTGAAGAACCATGGCCATGGGAAGTAAATTTTAAAAGGGATTAAGAAATAGAGGAGGCACATGGATGTTTATTTATGAAAAAAAGCTTGAGATTCCAGTAAATGTTAGAAAGAAGAATCTTGCTGCTGTCAAGCTGGTAATCACACAGTTCGGAGGTCCAGATGGAGAATTAAGTGCATCAATTAGATATTTAAGCCAGAGATTTACTATGCCTACAGGTAAAACCAAAGCGCTATTAACTGATATTGGAACAGAGGAATTGGGGCATGTTGAAATAATCAACACAATTATCTATCAAGCAACCTATGGTGCAACACCTGAGGAATTCAAGGCAGCTGGCCTTGGAGGATATTATTCACAGCATGGAAGTGCCCAATATCCTTGTGATCCTGAAGGTGTACCATGGACTGCAGCATATATTCAATCAATGGAAGACCCAGTAGCTGCCCTGCATGAAGACCTAGATGCAGAGCAAAAGGCAAAGGCAACATATGAGCACCT
>JARDZI010000016.1 GCA_029240935.1 Clostridiales bacterium | reverse complement strand
AATCAGTTCTATTTCCTCCATCTCCTCCATCTCTTCCCCTCCTTTCACTAATATAACGCAGCAAATTATAAAAAAGTTCATAATTACAATTATAAATATAAACAGGACAGTTCACAGCCATTTTAATTAGCTAAGAACTGTCCTGTTGAAGTTGTCACTGTGATGAAACCTATCCAACTATCTATCTTCCACGTTTCACTTTTCTTCTTACCATATCTACAACATAGTTAAGCTCTGGCATTTTAAGCATATATGCTGCAACAACATAAACAATTATTGCAATTACAATTGGTACACCAACTCCAAGTAGCTGTGTTATCTTTGATGCATGACCTATACTGCCATCAATTACTTTAAATGCTAGGTATCCTACAACACCCATTATTATAGATGCAATAGTAGATTTTACACCTGAAGCCATAAGCTCCCTGGTTTTAAGTCTTTTTATCCTTTTCCCAAGCATTCTGTATAGCAATATCATTTCAAGTATTGATGTTAATGAGGTTGAAAATGCTATTCCACCAATTGCTAAGTCACTAAATCTTACAAAAAACAGATTTAATATTAGATTAAATATGAGCACGACAAATCCTATTTTCACAGGGGTTTTAGTATCCTGTATAGAATAAAAGCCTCTAATTATTATAGGAACTATGGATTGTCCTATAATACCAATACTATAAAACCCAAGGGCTAATGCAGTGAGCTTCAAGTTTCCCTCTGTAAATGCTCCATGCTTAAATAACAATCTTACTATCGGAATATTTAAAGCAATTAATCCAATTGAAGAAGGAACAGTTATAAAGGTTAATATTCTGAGTCCAAGTGAAAAGGTTTTCTTAAATTCTTCATATTCCTTCCTAGCAATCAAGGAAGACATTGTAGGAAATATTGTGGTGGAAATACTAGCAGAAAATATCCCAATTGGTAAAAGCATTATTCTTTGTGCATACCTTAGAGCTGTTATGCTTCCATCATCTAATAATGATGCTATATTTTGATTAAGCAATAAATTCAATCTAACAAAGGCAAGTCCAATAAGTGAAGGACCCATAAGTCTGAGCATTTTTTTATAGCCTGGATTTTTCAAATCAATTTTAAGTGTAAACTTCCCACCAATTCTTAAAAATTCAGGTGTTTGTACAAGCACATTGAATATGGCACCTATAATAACTCCAACTGCCATTCCATATATTCCAAATCTTCTTCCAAGAAGTGCAGCTCCTAGTATTATTCCAATATTATATACAACAGGACCAAATGCAGAGGCTCTAAATCTTTTGTAGGAATTCAATATTCCCTTTAACAAGCCTGCAATAACTGTGAAGGTTACAGCTGGAAGCATAACCCTTGTTAACTGAACTGTAAGCCTATATTTTTCAGGATTATCAACAACTCCAGCAGCAACTAGAGGTACTAAATATTTTGCAAAAACCATACCAAAAATATTAAATAGAATAATAAATATTATTGCAACTGTTATAAAGGAGTTTGCTGCCTTCCAAGCACCATCCTCATCATCCTTTGCAAGATAGGATGTAAACACAGGCATGAAACCTGCGCTCAAAGCACCAGCAATAAGCAGGTCGTACATCATATCAGGTATAGCAAATGCAGCATAAAATGCATCTGTTTGATAGGTTGCACCAAATACACCTGCAACAATTGTTTCTCTTACAAAACCTAATATTCTACTTAGGAAAAGTGTAACCATGACCACAAGGGTTGCTTTCCCCACATTTTCACCTTTATATTTTGTCATCTCATTCTTCCTTCCTAATCAAGTCACTATAGATTAAATTATAATTGATAATTAACCTTAATTCAACCAAGATATCAATCAATTGCTTTACTATTGCAAAATTAACACTTTTGTTACAAAATAGTATTATGCTTTTGCAATCGTAGGAGCAACAGTGTTCGCCCGATTTGGTATAATCAATCATTGGTTGGTCTGGACTATTGGTACGTCACTGGCGAACACTGTTCGCCCCTACAAGTTTAATAATTTATTGTGGGGTATACCCTGGGATGGTTAATATCCCAGCATTTGAGGTAGACAATTTTATACAGAAAGGACTGTTATAATGGAAAAGTTATATTATTCTAATCCCTATCTTGCAAAGTGGGAATCCTCAGTTGAGGATGTTATAGAAAAAGATAATAAATATTATGTTGTTTTATCCGAAACAGCTTTTTACCCTGAGGGTGGAGGGCAGCCATCAGATTTTGGTACTATAGATGGTGTTGAATTATTAGGTTTATCTGAAGTAAATGGAGTGATCTATCATATCCTTCCAGCTCCTCCAAAAAGCCCTTTAGTGTCCTGCCAGCTAGACTTTAATAGAAGGTTTGATCTAATGCAGCAGCATTCAGGACAGCATCTCCTGTCAGCAGTATTCTTCAATATTTACAATGGTAAAACATCTAGCTTCCATCTTGGAGAGGATTATATCTCCATTGATATTTCTCTAAGTGATGTTTCTTCAGAATTAATTAAGGAGATTGAAGATAAGGCAAATGATTACATATATAAAAATATAGAGGTTATTAATTTTATAATTACCCCAGAGGAAGTGGATAAATATCCATTAAGAAAGCTTCCACCAACCAAGGAGGACATAAGAATTGTAGAAATCCAGGATGTGGATTTCTCTCCCTGCTGTGGAACTCATGTTACAAGAACTGGTGAAATAGGAATTATTAAAATTATAAAGCATGAAAAATACAAGGGAATCACCAGAATTTATTTCAAATGCGGAAATAGGGCACTACAGGATTTTCAAAATAAAAATGAAATTATTTCTAATTTAACTAAACAATTTAATGCAGCTGAAAATGAAATTCTAGACAGAGCAGTTTCATTAGCTCAGGATTTAGATGCTGCATTAAAGAAGATTAAGGATTCCAAGGATAAATTAGCTTATTATGAATCACTAGACATAATAAAGGCAGCAGCTGCAAATAAAATCATTACAACCTTTACTGACAAATCCTTTGCAGATATTCAACTAATAAGTAAACACATATTGTCACTGGGAAGTTATCTTCTAATACTTTCTTCTGCTTCTGATAATAGAATACTATTTACCCATGATGGAAACTTTGAAATTAACTGCGGTAAAATATTCAAGGAGCATCTATCAACCTTCAAAGGCAAGGGTGGTGGAAGTGACAAACAAGCCCAGGGAGGTTTTCAAAACCCAGAGGACATGAATAAATTTGTAGAGTTTTTAAAGGAAATGTGTGGAATTCTCCCATCCTCTTAGGTGGGAGATGGATAGCACTTACCGATAGGCAACATCTAAACTATAATGTAGCTAACAAATTGTTCTTACAAAATTGAGTATATTGGGTTGAGTAGAGAAATAGGTTCTACTCGTAAAATATTCAACCATGTGTTATTGTACCACAAGAGCAAAAACCAAGCCTTGACGGTGGTACATAAAGACAATTGACAATCGCTTGATACGGTGTGTTCTAGCCAAGAACGGAAATTGGTAAGACTAGCAATATAATAAAAGGTATATTGTTAGAGAGGTTGGAACGACCTTGATCGCGTGGGTAAACATGCTGCAGTAGTAGTATTGACCACGAAACCATGCACCGCCCATTGGTGACAGCCTCATCAGATATCTGATATCTGATGAGGCTGTCACCAAATTCTACTAATTCTTTTTTACATTATTTACGCAATCAATAATATTCTTCAATAGCTTGTCCGATGTTAATACAGCATCACCTGATCTGATTCTATATATTGTTTGAGATTTAGAATTCTCCTTATTATAGTCAGGGTGAGTTGTTATAAAGTAATTAAATCCAACTGCTTTTCCCACATCCCATACTTTCTTATTGTAGCTTCCAAATGGAAAGCTAAGCATGTCAGGATAAACACCTGTATATTTATAAATAATTTCCCTTGATGTAGCTAAATCATCGGTAATTCTTGAGATGTACTCTTCGTCACTTTCTAGTGTACTAGTCTCAGTATTATAAATTTTGTATGTAAGCTTAGGTCCTTTTTTTAATTCAGCATTTCTATATATATAATCATGGCTGTTATGAGTATGGGACTGTATATCCACAAGTCCACTTTTGAACATTTCATTTATTTCCTCAGGGCTTAATGGATTCAAATCATTATCGGAAGAAACATAGCTTTCATTTCGAGCAGTAATTATAAACTCTACTGCAGGCATATTATACTTCATAAGCAACGGATATGCATACTTATAAAAGCTTCCAATACCATCATCAAATGTAATAACTGCTGCATTTTCAGGAAGTTCTACATTTCCTTCTATGCCACAAATCATATCCCTTAAACTAATGACATTAAAATTGTTATCTCTAAGCATTTTAAGGTCCTCTTCAAATCTTTCAGGAGTGATTGTTATTCCACTGAATGGATTATTGCTAATATGGTGATAGGTTAGTACAACTGCTTTTTCTGAATAGGAAGGTGTTGTTTGTATGACTGGCAGGCCAACACTGTTCGCCCCTACGGGTTTGTCCTTATTTTCTTCACTAACTATTTTTGGCTCAGGAGGTATTTTCCTAATTAATATTTCCTCCACATCCTCTACAATTATATCATTTGAGGAGACTATTTTAGAAACCTCCCGAACATTCATACAGGAAGTCATAAAAATAGTTAAAAATAAGGCCATAATAGTAAAAAATTTTTTCACCTTGTCACCTCTTTAATAAAACTCTAAATAAGAATTGTGGTAACACTAACATTCTCTTAAATCTCCAGGGCTCCTTTACTAGCCTATAGAACCATTCCAGTCCTAATCTACACATCCACTCAGGAGCTCTTTTAATATTGCCACAGGTAACATCGAAGCTACCTCCAACACCCATTAACAGAGGTATTTTTAAGTTATCCATGTGTTCTGTAATCCAGTATTCCTGCTTTGGGCTCCCCATAGCAACAAACAATATATCAGGTGCTTTTGCTATTATATCCAGAAGGACCTCATTCTCATCCTTAAAATAACCATCCCTAATGCCAAGGATATTAAGTCCCTCATATCTTTCTTTCAGAATTCCTCCTGCCTGCTCTGCAACCCCAGGCTTTGCACCAAGTAAATATACTTTATGACCCTTCTTTGCAGCATTTCCACATATTTCATACATTAAATCAATTCCCGTTACCCTTGTTCTAATATTCCCACCCTTTAGTTTAGAAGCAATAACTACTCCTACGCCATCAGGTATCTGTATTGCAGCTCTGTTTAAAAGTCCAAGCAGCTTTTCATCTTTTTCTGCCTTCATGATTTTTTCTGGATTTATTGCAACCACAAAGGAAGGTTCTTTCCTTTCAATTATTGTATCAATCTCCTCTATAGCTTTTTTCATATCTAAATCACAAACATTTACTCCAAGATAACTTTCCTTTTTCATTGAATTCTTCCTCCGGTCATAACTTCATAATAAGTATCTATATAACTCTGTGCCATGTTTTTTACTGAATAATTTTCCTTTGCCTTTAAATAAAGCTTTGCTCCAAGTGATCTGGTTCTATCCTCATCCAATAACAGCTCAAGCATCCTTTTACCAAGACTTAAGTTATCACCTGGTTTAATTAAGCATCCATTAATTCCATCCTCAATTAGCATAGGAATACCACCTACATCAGTTGAAATTACTGTTTTCTTATAGAATGCAGATTCAAGTATTGTAAGAGGAAAGCTTTCAGTATAGGAAGTCAGAACTGTAAAGTCTGATATATAAACAAATTCATCAGGTGTTTGCCATCCAACAAATTTTACATAATCATCTAATTTTATATTCTGCACATATTCTATTAAATCCTCTTTTAATTCTCCATCTCCAACTAAAATAAATCTAACATCCTTAACCTTTTTGACTACCTCTTTACATGCATCAAGGAATACTCTATGTCCCTTAACAGGATGAAATCTACCAATCATAGAAACATAGTGATTAGTACTGTCCAGTCCATATTTATCAACAATATCATTCCTTGACATTACACTTATATCCCTGTCAAAATCAATTCCATTATAAACAACAAATATTTTATTTCTCTCAAAGCCTCTTTCAACAAGCATATCCTTAAAACTCTGGGATACTGTTATATAATAATCAAAGGATTTCAATGCAATTTTGTTTATATTGCTGTAAACAAGTGTTTTATATTTATTCCCTCTGTAATCATCTCTATAGTCACTGTGTATTGTAGTTACATATTTTGCAGCATATTTCTTTTTTAAAAAACATCCAATAAAATTAGCCCTGCCACCATGACAGTTTACTATATGAATCTCTTCACTTTTGCATATGTCCTTTACCTTATTAACTGCAGAGAGGTCAAATCTATTTTTTTGCTCAACAAATCTAATATCAATCCCAAGCTCCAGAGCTTCATCATACAGCTTGCCCTTTATAAAGCAGAGAATGATATTTTTACATTTAATTTTATCCATATTTTTAACCAACGCAAGCAGATGTTTCCTAGAACCTCCAACCTCTCCTCCACTGATTATATGAAGAACATTCATAAATAAACCTCCTCAACTAAGGTGCCAGCCATATCAGATATCACATTTGTGGGGTTATGCGCAACAAGGCACCTGTAAACATGGTACAAAAATGGATATTACGTAGGGGCGAACAGTGTTGCCTGTGGGGTACCAGGATTTTGGACTATGCCTGTATCATAATGCGCACTTCCGGGCGAACACTGTTCGCCCCTACAACACATAGTAGTTAAATTGTTTCAGTTAATATATAGACGACTTGTGTCCCATTCTTCCTAAAATACTACTCAGTCTCAAAAAAAGTCCTAAACAGACTTATACAAAATACCAGCATCTAAAAGTTCACTCTTGAACTTTGTAAACATGCTGCGAATGTCCATTAATACTGTCCCCTTATGAACCTTCTCCAATAAATAACTAACATTTATATCATCAAATTCTTTTTGCTTTGATAAAATAATGATTCCATCCTTGTCTTCAAGTGCATCCTCTATCTTAGAGACTTTAAAATCATACTCAGTAGGAACTGCAGGATCATATGCAAAAACAACTGCTCCTCTTTTTTCAAGAATCCCTATAATATCAATTGGAGGACTTAATCTATCATCGTTAGAATAATCCTTCATTGCAATTCCAAGTACTCCAACCCTTGCACCTTGAAGCTTCCTTCCTGTTTTGACTAATTCTCTTTCGAAAAGGTTAACCATAATCTCAGGCAATTTGCTATTCTTTTCCCTTGCCAGTTTTAGAATATCAAGTGAAACTCCAATTTCCTCTGCCTTGGGCTCCAGGTAGTAGTATGCATTTGGAATACAATAGCCTCCAACTCCAGGTCCAGGGTTTAATAAATTAACTCTTTTATGAGTATTTGCAACCCTTACTATCTCGTGAATATCCAAGTCCAATCCCTCGGCAAACCTTGCAAATTCTTGAACCATTGCAAGATTGACATCTCTTTGAACATTTTCAAATACCTTGGATGCCTCAACCACTTCAATGCTGCTGGCAATAATAACATCGGTTTTACATACAATGCTAAGAAGTATCCTTGCCCTATTAGCACTTTCTTCATTTATTCCCCCAACAACAGTAGGCATGTATGCAAACTCATCAAATGCCTTGCCCTCTGCAATTCTCTCAGAGGAATAAGCAAGATAAAAATCCTCACCTGCCTTCATTCCAGATTCTCTCTCTAATATAGGTAAAAGCTTTTCATTTGTAGTACCTGGAATTACAGTGCTTCTTATTATAACCAGGTCTCCTTTTTTTAATTTTTTTCCTATATGAGTTACACATTCTACTAAATCACCTAAATCATGTTTTCCATTACGAACTGGAATTCCAACAGTAACAATAATGTTATTACACTTAGTTACTGCAGTCTCTCCATCAGTTATTGCATGAAAGCTCTTTTCCTTCAGTTGCTCCCCTAAAACCTCCTGAATTGTTTTTCCCTCAAACCCTTCAGTATGATGTGTAATGCCACTGTTAATATCATTAACAAGTCCCTCAACCACATCAACTCCAATAACGTTGCATCCTCTAAATGCAAAGCTCAGGGATAGTGGAAGTCCCACATAACCCATTCCAAAAACTGCTACATTTTTATATTTTTCATTAATATTCTTATCTAATGTATTCATTTTTTTCCTCCTGATTTTCTAAATAAACGCCCTTATATAGCATTGCAGTGATTATCCATACAAATACATTAAGCTGTGGTATAAACATAAGATTATTTAAAAGGTTCTGAAATAAATATGCTATCCAAAAACCTAAAATAGCTAAAACATGTATCTTGTATTTTTTAGTTTCTTTCAATAAGCTAATGGTCATATAAAACATCATTCCATATATTCCAGTAAATATAAGTCCACCGAATATTCCTAGCTCTGCAAGCATTTTTAGGTATGAATTATGAACTGAAGCCTGATCCTTATATACTGTAAGAGTAGGATGTTTCTTTATATATTCTGGATAATTGGTCAGGAAATTACCATTTCCAACTCCAATCCAAAAATGATCCTTAAACATATACCAGCCAGTTTTCCAAAGTTTTATCCTGCCTAAGGTAGTGTCTTTAAATTGCAGAATAGATAAAAGTCTATCCCTGATAAATGGAATAAGCATTGAACCCCCTGCAATAAAGGGAAGTGCCAAAAGCCATTTCCTATATCTAATTACTGCAAGAAAAAGCAATCCAAGAGCAAAGCCTAGCCAGGAGCCTCTAGTAAAGGATAATACCAGATTGGCTAAAAGTACTATAAAAATAACTAAATTAATAGATTTTTTATCCTTCTTATTTTCTATTAAGCTAATCAGTGGGAAAAATATTATAAGGTTTACTGCTGCTCCCCAGTAATTAGGGTTTTCAAAGGTTGCATATACCCTTCCCCTGTTTAAATATCCACCAACTTCAAAGGTAGATAGATTAAATGTAAATTGAAGAATACCAAATGCAGCTGAAACTAACATAGAAATATAAAAAAGCATAAGTCCTCTATTTATAAACCTTGAATCTGCATTTAATAAAATCAAATAAAAAATAATAACATATTCCATAAATCTCAATGCCTCGCTTATTACTGCAGTTTTACTTGAGGCATAGATGATTGAGAATAGAGATATAAACATAAATACAATAATAAGTATTGTTAATACTCTTATTTTTTTATCCTTAAGAATAGAGAATTTATCCCTCTCCTTTTTATAATTCACAATTAAGTCAATTACCCCAATTAAAATTGCAAATCCTCCAATAATAAAATCAGCAGATAATGGAAAAAATAAAATCTTTGCCTTAAGTGGTATAAGAGGAACTATTAAAAGGAATGAATACATAAGTATATTAAAATAATTTTTTAATTTCATATTTATCCTCCGTAAAAAGCTTCTTTATTTATATTGAAATAAAAAGCAGACACCTGTCTGCTTAATATGCTCCTTCTCCTAAAATAACTACTTTAAAAGTTTTAAAGAGTATCTTTAAGTCTAACCATAGTGAAAATTCTTTTACATACCTAACATCATATGCAATTGTTTTAGCCAGTTCTAAATCTCCTCTTCCGTTTACCTGAGCAAGTCCTGAAACGCCTGGCTTCACCATTAACCTTATTTTTTCATATTCTGAGTATAAGTCTGCAATGGCTGGAATCTCTGGTCTTGGTCCAATTAATGACATATCCCCTTTTATAATATTAATCAGCTGGGGCAGCTCATCAAGGCTTGTTTTCCTAAGGAATTTACCTGACTTTGTGATTCTTGGATCATCCTTTTCCTGAAATACAAATTCACCTAAGCTATCCCTATCTACCTTTTTATTAAACAACTTATCAGCGTTTTTTACCATGGTCCTGAATTTATATATGGTGAAGGGATGTCCATTGGTACCTACTCTTGTCTGTTTAAATACTGCCTCTCCCTCAGAATCAAGCTTAATCCATATAACTAATATTAAAAGTATTGGGCTTAATAATATAAGGAGCAATGCGGACACTACTTTATCAAATATTTTTTTAACTGCTAGTTGAAACCCTTTCCCGTTTATACTGTTCTCGATTTCATTGTAGGTCTCCTGTGTGTGCATAGGTTCCATCCTCCATTACCTTGACAATTTTGTATTCTTGTTTATTTTATCACTATTCTTAGTAAAATAGAATACATAAATTCCCTCGAGAAAACCTATTCCATAGCTTATATGAAGTATAATAAAAGCTAATATTATACTATGTATATACTTTGGTTGGCTTTGAGCAGCCCTTTGAGCGAATATCAATGCACCTACTAAATAAAGCAAAATTACAAAAATGAATAAATATCTAACCCAACCAAAAAAAATGCTTAAGCCTGTTCCAAATAATAATCCAAGAACAAAGCCTGCAGGAACCAGATGTCTTATAGATGCAGCCCTTTTATGTTTTTGAATTCCCCTAACCTTCCAGAAACCATATTGGAAATATTGGTTCCAGAGCTTATTAAAGGAGCCCCTTGTATAATAATGTGATATTATTTCTGGAGATAATAAAATATGTCCTCCACTTTTTGTAAGTCTAAAATTAAATTCATCATCCTGATTACGAACAAACTCCTCATCAAACAATCCGATCTTATTAAATACTTCCCTTTTATATGCTCCAAATGCAACTGTATCAACTAACTCTTCCCTATCCGAGTATCTAAAAAGTGCATTTCCAACTCCAAAGGGTGAACCCATTGCCAAGGATATTGCTTCTGCAGTTCTACCTTCACTTAAATTTATTATCTTTCCGCCAACACACTCTACATCCTGTGTATTAAGCTTTTCTACACACTTTTTAACATATTCCTTATCCATATATGCATGTGCTCCAAATATGATTACAACCTCTCCAGTGGAGTTTTCGATACCTAAATTCATTGCTGCAGGTGCAGTTTTCTTTTCATTCAAAATATACTTTATTTCAGGATATAGCTTCCCATATTCTTTAATAATTTCTGCAGTTTTATCATCTGAAAGTCCATCAGCGATCATTACCTCTATGTTTTCTATTCCATAGCTCTGGATGATAATTGAATCAATACACTTAGCTATATACTTTTCTTCATTTCTACAAGGAATTACAACTGAAACCTTTGTTATATTCTCTATAATGTCCATTTAATCACTCCTAAAGTAAGGATAAATTGCTCAAATCAAATTATTATAATTTCTTTTTAAGCATCATATTATACAAATCTTCCACAATCCTAGAGTTGTTTTTCCAAAGTGCCCTCTTCTCAATAATATCAATATTCTCATGGGATACTCTATCCATATGTTGTTTGTTTTCACAACACCAAAGCAGTGCATTCTTTACATTTATTTCATTAACTTCATCAATTACAAGTCCATTTTCACCATTCCTAACCCACTCCCTATTTGCAGGGAGTCCACACACAACAGGGAAAAGCCCACAGTACATACTTTCCAGAAGAGAAACAGATGTAGAATCCGATTCAGGTATTGAAACAAAAACATCATTGTCAGAAAGTAGTTTTCCCACCTCATGTGGTTTATAACTACCTGTAAATTTAACCTTATCCCTAATTCCTAATTTATCAACAAGCTCTACTAAGCTATCCATTTCACTACCATCTGCTGCCACTGTTAGAAACATATTAGGCTTTTCCTTTAATGCCTCACAAAAGCCCCTTATAATAACATCCACCCTGAACATTTTTTCAAGCCTTCTAATACTAATAATATTCAAATTATCTTCATTAACATTAAACTCATGCTTTTCTTTTATATGTTCATCCTCTATACCCATTGGAAAGGTATAAATCCTATCTTTGATCCCACCTAATTCTAGAATTTTACTCGACATATGGTAGGAATCTGATGTAATAAAGGATGCTTTTTTTAAATCATATTGCGCTATTTTTTTCAATATAAATGATCTTTCTGGTCCAACCAACACATCTGATCCCCAGGTGCTAAGTATATAGTCATATCCTTTTGCAGATGCAGCATATAAGCCACAAGTATTTGCTTGATGTGCATGAAGAATATCTGGATTAATTTCTCTTATTTTTCTATGAACCTTTAAAGCCATAAATGGGAAGTTCTTCAAACTGTAGTTGATGTAGTGGATCTGTGCTCCAGGAATATCAACATTACTGTGGGATATTACATGAACTTCATGTCCAAGTGATACAAAGTAATCTGCCCATTTTTTTGTATGACTACTGGCTGAATTAGCCAAATAACAAATCCTCATATGATCCTACCTCGTTTTTTAGTATTCAATATCAGTTATTTATCTCAGCCTTTTAATAACCTTAGCAGGCACTCCGCCTACCACAGTATAATCCTCAACATCCTTATTAACAACAGCACCAGCTGCAACCACTGCGCATTTTCCTATCCTTAGGCCATTAAGAATGGTGGCGTTTGCACCTATCCAGCAGCCCTCATCAAGAACTACTGCACCTACTTTTCTATCAAAATAACCTTTTAGCATTCTTTCACCAACATCCTGATGGGTTAAAATGGTAACTCCAGCAGATAAGATTGCATCCTTTTTAATAATAATTGGTGCAACCATATCCATGAAAACCTTTTTCCCAATATAGCAGTTGCCCTCAACCTTCAGATTCCTATAATTAAAATTTGTGTTATCAAATATTAAACCACCCTTAAAATTACTAGTTTTATCTACTTCAACTCCAAGAAGAGAAAGTGCTTTTTTTATCTGCCTTTCACTACAGTTTTCTATATATTTATTTAATACATAATCACCCAAAATTCTAGCTTTCAGTTTTAGACACCCAACTCTCAATGTAGTCCAAAAATCCACTAACCCTCTAACAAGGTTTTTTATCATAACTACACTCCCCATTGTTTATTTCAATAATTCCAAAAATCAACCATATAACAAGTGTAATTGTAATAACACCCTTATGTTCAAATTCCACACCTGTTAGCAAAGAGAATACCAAATAAGCAAGTATAGCACTAATTGCTGGTCTGTTGCTGCTAAAGCTTTTAATGCTCATCTTAAGTCTGTTTATAATTATTACCAAAAATACAACAGCGCAGACAATTCCAAGCTCAACTATTATCTGAAGCCACAGATTATGGGCTGCCTCTAAATTATAACTTGCAACTAGTATCTCTGTTCTAAAACCCTCAGGCATTCCCAAATAGCCTTTTATGGAAAAGGCCTTATAAAACTCAGCAAAATTACCTGCTCCTACTCCAAATGGAAGACTTTCAAATATTTTTCCTGAAGTAAAAAAGGATTGAATTCTTGCAATAGTTGACTCATTTGAGAATAAGCTTGTGGAAGTACCTCTGTGTACAATATATGAAAAGCCAGGCTTTGCAGCAACAATGCCTATTGCACCTATGCCGTAAAGCATCCATTTGTATCTTTTACTAATAAAAATTACTGGCACTGAAATTAGAAAGGCTAGTAAAGCTCCTCTGGTAAATGTAATGTACAAAGCAGCTGTATTTAGCAGTAATGTTCCTCCTATTAATACTCTCTCAAAAATTCTTCTTTTTCCATAGAAAAACATTTCCATCATAAATGGAATTAGCAGTATTACAAGTCCAGCAAAAATATTAACATTATGATATCCAAATGTTAGTACTGACCTGTCGCTTAAGGATTTACCATTTGAAAATATTTGATAAAATCCATAAAGTGAACTAAAGCTTATTTGTATAAACAATGCATAATATATTGAGTTAATATCTTCCTTTTTGAAATTAATGATTACACATAGCATAAACATTATAGGAACAATTACACTTATAAATGTATATCCTAAGCTTCTTATAATATCCAATGAATAAATCGAACTATTTATAGCAAATATTCCAAAAATAGCAACATATATAATAAAGTTAAGGGTCCTTTTGTTCTGGCTGCTATATAAGCTTTTACACCATTCTAGGATATCCCTAAAGCTAAGTATAAAAACAAAAGTTATATATATTGTTTCATATGTTATTTTAAAAACTAAAAAATCAAAGTAAAAAGCCTTTCTTGCAGTAACTAGAATAGGTAAGGATACAATAAACAATAGCAATGATTTTTTCTTATCCTTATAGGCTAAGTAAATAGCAACTGTAATTAATGCAGTAGCCATAAAAAGCATTGCTGAATCCTTAACACCAAGCCTCGAAAAATTCAATAAACTAATCACAGATGAAAAAACTATTAATATGAATAAATTTATAATATGGACTTTAGTTAAATTAAAAGCTCTCATACATTACTCCTTGTCAACGTAATTATCAAAATAGTTTTTCTCAATTTGTTTTACTTCATCAGTGAAGTTCTTCATAAAGCCATTAAGTCTGTTTATTACATCTTCAACCTTCTTTGTTCCTCTAATCCCATCATAGAACAGATTGTTAATATTGCTCTGGTTAAATCCCAATGTGGCTGTAGGATCCTTTTTCTCAAATGTAAAATTATCATGCCTATCATACTCTTCAAAGACTTGATAATATTCACTCTTAAATTTAAGTATATCAATTTCCTCATTATTTAAACAAACATCTAATAACCATTGATAAACCTTCCTTATTGAATCTACATTTTCTTCATTCTTGTTTGCTACAAGACAGTTTACATCCTCCATAAAATAGTAATTCTCATCATCTGCTCCATGTATTTTAGGAAGAGTTGTAACTCCCATATCAAAGTCAAGAAATTTGTTAGTTAAAAAATAGGTCTTATCCTCATATACACTAATTGCCATTGCTGTTTTTTTATAAAAGAAGTCTTCCCTAATATTATTTTTGCTTATTGTATTAAAGTTTCTGGAAATTAATCCTTCAGAATACATCTGATTGTATATTTCTAATATATCCTTTGAATAGTTATAATCATACTTCCCATTTTTATAATCCCAAAAAGAGGTATATATATCACCCTGATTAACTGAGGTCTCACCTATAGAAACCTTTAAATCATAAAAGCCTGCAGCAGGAAATTCAAATGGAATGACCTGGGGGATTTTCTCCTTTATTACTCTTGCATATTTTATAACATCATCCCAGTTTCTAGGTCCTCTGTCTGGGTCAAGTCCAGCTTTTTCAAACATATCCTTATTCCATATAAATTTCACAGTATTTCCAGCAACTTTGACTCCCATTGGTTTACCCTTATAATAAAAAACATTATTGTCTAAAGCTTTGCTATAGTCAATGCCTATTTCATTCAATGTGAAAAGCTCTTGGTCCTTCAAGAAATCATAAAATCCAAACTGAAATATATCAGGTTTGTCCCTTGTCATCATTGCAAGACGAAGTAGATTAAAATAATCCGCAGCATAGGTATGATAATCTATATAAATATTATCATTGTTTTCATAATTATATTTATCCACTACTGACCTTATACTCTCGCTGTAATAACTATCCTTAAGCCAAATGCTCACTATTGATTTTCCCTCAGCCAATTCAGGATATTCACTTTTGCTTCTTTGCATTCTAGTTAAAGTTACCCTTACAATTAATGAAGTTACTAATAGTACTACAACGAGAATGGAATATACCCTAATCCTTTTTTTGTTGTTCATACACTCACACCTTAAATATTTTTTTACTATAATTTCATTTATTCCTATTTATTGGTTATCAATTATCATTATCTATTTTACTCTGCCTTTTTTAAGAATCTCCCAAAGATCATACCTATTACAGTTTTAAATTCATCAACTTTTAATAGGGACATAATTACTAAATATGTTCCTGCCCCCATGATGGTTGATACAATTATTCCTATTAACATCCCACCCTTGCTTTGACCCAGAATGTTTTCTAATAATCCATATGCTAATATTACAACTACTGACATAATTACACCAGCTAAAAGAGTTTTCAGTAAGGTTAGTACTATCTTTTTATAAGCTATCCCTTTAATTTTAATTATAAGTCGAATAAATAATATAACTACTGAGGTACATACTGCAAGTGCTTGAGAAAATGCTAAACCCCTTACCCCCATAAGAGGTCCAAATATATTAATATAAACCACAGTAGTTCCAACTGTAATGAACCCATTTAGCATAGTGGTTAGGGTATCCTTAGTTGAGTAGTATACCTTGCTTAAAATATCCATAAGAGAATATCCAAGGGCTCCAAATGCAAGATATCTTAAGCATATTGCGGTTAAATTAGCATCCTGGCTTGTAAACTTTCCCCTCTCAAGTAAAACCCTAATAAGTGGAAGACTTAGAGAGGCAAGTCCAAAAACTAATGGTACAGCAACTATTACAACTATATTAATTGATCTTTTAACAGTTTTCCTAAACTCATCCATTTGTCCAAATGCATATTTTTCTGTAAGATTTGGGTACAAAATAGTAGTTATGGATATTATGAATACCTGATTTATTATTGTACTAAACTTATTAGCATAACTTAACACTGCAATGTTTCCCGCTACAGAGGATGCAAAGCTATTAGTAACCATTGGACTGATTTGAGATACTGCTGTGCTTATAATAGTTGGCACTGCTAATATAAGCATTTTTCTAACATTATCATCCCTTAGATTAATCAATGGCTTATACTTATATTTTTTCATAAATGGTCTTTGAACTAATACCTGTGCAATTGAACCTATAAAAAAGGAGACAACAGCAGCTATTATGCCATAATTATGAAATAAAAGTAATCCTACTATAATAATTACATTTGTTGTAATTCCGGTAATTGCTGGCTGAATAAAGGTTCCATAGGATTGTAAATATCCTGCATACAGCCCGCTTATTCCAAGAAATATAATGGAAGGCATGACAATTCTGGTCATTTGAACAGCCCTATTAAAAACATCAGCTTCAAAACCCTTAGCAAAAAGTTTGGTTAAAAAAGGTGCAAAAACTATTCCTAATATTGCTAATAATGTACAAATAACAAGTAGTATATTCAATATATTGTTAAAAAACTCATGTGCCTTATCCTTGTCCATTTTAACATTTGCAAATACAGGAATAAAGGAGGTTATAAGAGCTGCTGCCATTGCACTATAAAGTGAGTTTGGTATCTGCAGAGAAGTTCTAAATATGTCTGCATCTCTTGTAGCTCCAAACAAAGCAGCCAATATAAAATCATATACAAACCCCGAAAGCTTACTCAAAATAAGTAGTCCTGTTATTATAACACTATATTTTGCAACATTTTTCATCTCAGCCATAATTTCCTCCAGTAGGTGCTAGGCGCTATTCACATCACTTATCACATTTATAATTTCCTATACACTTCCATCAATCTCTCTTCACACACATTCCAATTATAATACTTCCTAACCCCTTCAAATCCATTGGCACCCATAACCTTAAACTTTTCTCTATTTCCAGCTATATTATCTATAACCTCAGCAATCCTTATAGGATCATCAGGTTTAACTGTAACTCCAGAGCTGCTTTTTTCCACAATGCTTTTCATCATAGGAAAATCGCTTGCTATTACAGCAGTTTTGCTCATCATATACTCAAAAAGCTTTATAGGCTCTGAATTTACATATCTCCAGCTATAGGGCTGTAAAAGTACAAATCCTGCATCTGAACATTTTAAATAATCAAATACCTCCAGGTGATTCACCTTGCCAGTGAATTTTATATCCTTATCCTTAAGATTCTCTGCAACAAAGTCCTCGGCTCTGGTTTTTATTGCATCTCCATCAAACTCTCCAACAAATAAGTATCTACAATCATGCTTAACATGCTTTATAGCTTCAAGTATCTTTATTATGCCTCTATCCTCTGTCATTCTTCCTATATATATAAATGTGGTCTTATCATTATATTCTTTCCATAAATCAGCATTTTTTAACACTGGATAATTCGGGATAAGTTCAACATTTGAATTATACCCCTTAAACTTGTTAACTAATATATCATTTACAGAGATTATGTAATTTGCATGAACTGCATTTGATCTCTCATAAAGATATATAGCCTTTGTTACAAGGTTCTTTCCAAAATTAAAGTGCTCTGCAAATGCCTCTGGGTGATACTCATGAGAATCATAAATAGCCTTTGCTCCAGTTTTTCTTTTAAGCTTTAGAGCAACCTGAAAAGAATCTGGTTCATGGGCATGATAAACATCAGCACCTATTTCAAGTCCAAGCTTATACATGTCCCTCATAGGCCTAAACCTATCCCTCCAGGATCTGCGCTTTTCAAAGTATTTAACCCTAATACCCTCATCTGTGATAAAATCCTTGTCCCCGGGCTTTCCAGGTGCAACAATATAAATCTCATTATACTCTTTTTTTAAAGAAAGTATTTCCTTATAATAAATTCTATTATCGAAAACATCATGTCCAGATGTTAACATACAAATTTTCATATATTCACCCCAATTTAATTGGTGTACCTACTGATTCTTCAGCAGCTGATCCTTAGGCACATCCCTTAAAACCTTTGCTGGGTTGCCTACAACTATCTTACCATTTTCTACATCTCTTGTAACCACACTTCCTGCAGCTACGAAACCATCTTCGTTTATAATTTTCCCTGGAAGAATAGTTGCTTGTGCTCCGACTCTTCCTCCCTTTTTAATCGTAACACCCTTGAAATGATTAAACCTCTCCTTTGAACGTGCTGCAAAGTTATCATTTGAAGTTACTACACCTGGTGCAATAAACACAAAATCCTCGACCTCAGAGTAGGCCGTTAAATAAACATTCGTCTCCAGCTTACAATTTGAACCAACCTTACAGAAGTTTTCAACTGCAACTCCTCTACCTATTATGGTTTTGCTCCCTATGGCTACATTTTCTCTAATTGTTGAAAGATCTGCTACAAGGGTGTTCTCCCCGATGGTGCATCCGCAGTACACAATTACTCCTGCACCAATAAGGCAACCATCTCCAATGTTTGCAGGTGGAAGCTCCTTTTCATCCTTAAATATACTGTTAACTCCCCTCATTGGCTTTTTGCCAACAACGCTATTATCATCTATTCTAACATTGTTTCCTATAACCGTACCATTATGTATAACAACATTATGCCCAATCATACAGTTATCTCCTATTTTAACATCATCCTCAATAACCCCAAACTTTCCAAGGGTAATATTAACCCCTAGTTTTGCACTATCTGAAACAAAAGACATAAATTTTCCTCCTAACGGTGCCAGGGCACCTTGCATTTCACATTTAAAAATTCTTCATTGCATTAAGAATTATCATGAATGCCTGTATTATGATAATTGAAAGTAGTACCCTGTCATTCTGAACGTAGTGAAGAATTTGTAGGTAAGATCCGACCCTACGCTCAAGATGACATTGCATCGGTTTAAAGGTGACAGCCTCATCAGATATAACATCTACCTCACCCTAATATTAGCTTCCTTCATCTCCAAAGTTGAAAATTCGCCCATTGGGAACTTTACTGGCATTCCAGTCTTTTGTGACTTATATGCTGCAAGGATAATCTCCATTCCTTTTTTGCCCTCAACTCCACTTATTAATGGTTCCCTGTTATTTTTTATTGCTTCAATCATATCCTTAAACAGTGGAGTATGTCCATGACCATATACAGTGTCAGGGTCACCCTCCTGCTGCTTTAAAATTTTTTCTTCATTATCAAGTCCATCTGCAAATCTCCAGGTTTCAATCCTGTTTACAGCAAGACCTCCAATTACTACAGCGCCTTTTTCTCCAAAAATACTTAAGGTTTCCTCTAGATTTTTTGGATAAACACATGCGCTTCCTTCTATTATGCCTACTGCTCCATTTTTGAATCTTATAACTATTGCTCCAAAATCCTCTGCAGCAATGTCACGTAGGTAATTTCCTGTTTGTGAGTAAACTGATTCAACCTCTCCTCCCATCATCCACTGAAGAAGGTCAATATCATGTATACACTGATTCATCAAGGTACCACCATCAAGCTCCCAGGTTCCTCTCCATGGAGCTTGTTCGTAATACCCCATATTTCTATTCCATCTAATGCTTGCCATACTGTTTACAAGCCTCCCAAACCTATCTCCTTCAACAGCACTTCTTAACTGCTGAATAACCTTATTAAACCTATTTTGGTGACTTACACATAGCTTAACATTATTCCTCCTAGCAGTCTCAATCATATCATCAGCATCCTTAGTTGATAGAGCCATTGGCTTTTCCACTATTACATGCTTACCTTTATTCATACAGTAAATTGCAATTTCTGGATGATATCCACTCTCAGTTGCAATGGATACTATATCAATGTCCTCTTTTTCTAACATTTCCTTGTAATCATTATAGGTTTTAACCTCTCCATCCTTGATAAAGCTTCTATATATTTCAGCTTTTTCTACAGCTGATTCCTTAACAATATCACATGCTCCAACCATTACCATATCATCACTATTATTTGCAACTGCCTCAACGTGCCACTTTGATATTCTTCCACATCCAATTAAAGCATATTTTAGCTTATTCATTGTAAACCTCCATAATTTTCTTAATAATTAATTAATAGAAAGGGCAGGCGAACACTTTTCCCCCCTACAAACTTTAATATCATTGATTTATTGACAATTCATTAACAGGCTAAACTATAGTTTAGCCTGTTAAAATTATAGTTTATGAATTTTTTCTCTATTTATTACTTCCTTAGCTGCATTTCTTGTATCTAGAACAACCTTTGCATTTTTAACTATCATATTATAATCATAGTCTGAATGGTCTGTTGTTAATATTACTATATCAGCTGCTGCAATATTTTCTTTTGTTATTTTTACTGATTTATATTGTTTTCCTGCATGTTTAAATTCTGGTATATATGGGTCGTTATATGAAACAACTGCTTTTCTCTTTTCCAGAATCTCAATAAGCTTTAAAACTGGTGATTCTCTCAAATCATCAATATCTTTTTTATAAGCTGCACCAAACAACATCACATTGGCTCCATTTAATGGTTTCTTAAAGTCATTTAATAAATGTCCTGCTTTTTCTACTACAAATTCAGGCATAGAATCATTTATTTCTCCAGCTGTTTCAATAAGCTTTGTATGGTAATCATATTCTCTAGCCTTCCAAGTCAAGTAGAATGGGTCTATTGGAATACAATGTCCACCAAGTCCAGGACCTGGATAGAATGCCATAAAACCATATGGTTTTGTTTTGGCTGCCTCTATTACTTCCCAAACGTCAATACCCATTTTCTCACAAAGTATTGCCATTTCATTTGCAAGTGCAACATTTATATTTCTAAATGTATTTTCAAGTATTTTTTCCATTTCAGCAACTGCAGGAGAGGATACTTCAAATATTTCACCCTGTAATACATTTCTATACATGATTGCAGCAACCTCTGTACAATCCTTTGTAACTCCACCAACTACCTTTGGAGTATTCTTTGTTTTATATTGCTTGTTACCCGGATCAACACGCTCTGGTGAAAAAGCTAAATAAAAGTCTTCTCCACATTTTAATCCTGTTTTTTCAAGTATTGGCTTTACTACCTCTTCAGTAGTTCCTGGATATGTTGTACTTTCAAGAACCACAAGCATTCCCTTATGAAGATATTCTGAAATACTAGTTGTTGAGTTAACAACATAACTAACGTCTGGCTGCTTATATTTATCAAGTGGAGTTGGAACAGCAATTGCAACTGCATCAACCTCTGCTATCTTTGAATAATCTGTTGTAGCAATAAGCTTACCAGAACTAGTTAGTTTCTTCAAATCCTCATCTACAACATCTCCAATATAGTTATGACCCTCATTTACCATATCAACTCTTTTTTGTTGTACATCAAAACCTATTACTTTATACCCTGCCTTTGCCTTTTCAACCGCAAGTGGAAGTCCTACATAACCAAGTCCTACCACTCCAATTACCGCAGTTCTATTTTTTAATTTCTCAATAAGCGTTTCTTTCATTGACATAAACTCAACCTCCTGAGTGTTTTAATATAAAAATTGAATAATTATCTAAATAAGCTGTCAAAAGTTTCTCAGTTAATAATTATACCTCCATAGCATATTATCGTCAATTTATTTATGTATCTACTTCTTCCTCTTATAAGTTGGAACCAATTCCTCAACTGCATCAAATACAACCTCATCGTCACTTTCAAGCTTATCTTGAAGAGTTCTTATACTTTCCTTTACCTGCTCAAATTCAAATTCTCCTGGTTTCCCAATGAATATTTTTTTATGCTTTGTATTTTTAATTCCCTCTTCATTCATCAGCAGTTCTTCATACAGCTTTTCACCAGGCCTTAGCCCAATAAATTGTATTTGCATTTCCTTTTCAGGTTCAAACCCAGAAAGTTTAATCAGGTCCCTAGCAAGTTTCACCATTTTAACTGGCTTTCCCATATCAAGAATAAATATTTCTCCACCCTTTGCCATTGCTCCAGCCTGTATAACAAGCTGTGCAGCCTCTGGTATGGTCATAAAGAATCTGGTTATCTCTGGGTGGGTAACTGTAACTGGTCCACCTGAAGCTATTTGCTTTTTCCAAAGTGGTATTATTGAGCCATTGCTTCCTAAAACATTTCCAAACCTAACAGCAACAAACTCTGTCTTACTTTCCTTATTTATGGATTGAATAATCATCTCACATACCCTTTTTGTAGCTCCCATAATATTTGTTGGATTTACTGCCTTATCAGTGGATATCTGAACAAACTTTTCTACTCCATATTTGTCAGCACATTCAACCAGATTAAGTGTCCCAACAATATTATTCTTAATTGCTTCCTTTGGATTGCCCTCCATAAGTGGCACATGCTTATGTGCAGCAGCATGGAATATAACCTGGGGTCTGAATCTATCAAATACTTCTTCAAGCCTATCTTTCTCTCTAACAGAAGCAATTATTACCTCTTTATCAATATATGGAGCTTTTCTATTAAGTTCCATTTGGAGATCATATGCTCCATTCTCATAATTATCTAAAATAATAAGCTTTTTAGGGTTAAATCTGGTCATCTGCCTGCAGATTTCAGAGCCTATTGAGCCACCTCCACCTGTAACCATAACAACCTTATTCTTCACATAACCTGCTATTTCATCAATATTAAGTTCTACAGGATCGCGACCAAGTAAATCCTCTATTTCCACATCTCTAATCTGGCTAATAGTAACCTTTTCATCAATTAACTCATATATACCAGGTAGGGTTTTTAGCTTGCAGCCTGTTTCACTGCATATATTAATTATTTCCCTTATGTCACTATTATCAGCAGAAGGCATAGCAATCAATATCTCATCAATGTCCTTATCATTTACAATTTGTATGATATCATTCCTTTGACCAATTATAGGAACTCCGTGTATAATCTTTCCCTTTTTACTCTTCTCATCATCAATAAAAGCAACTGGGATGTATCCCATTTCAGGACGCTTTTTCATTTCCCTTACAAGCATAGCTCCTGAATCACCAGCACCAACAATTAATATCCTTTTACTCCTTTTTAAAACTTCACTAGGTACCATTTCAATACTTCCAATTACTCTTCTTAAGAATCTAATTCCACCTGATGCCATAATAGTTAATGCCCACATAACAAAGTAAGCACTATATGGAAGCCTATATCCAATTATTACCCCATACAAAAAGCTAGTAAAAGCCCCAGCAGTTACTGCAAAAATTACAGAGTTCAATTCATCTATACTGGCATATCTCCATATGCTCTTATATAATTTAAAAATATAAAAGCTGCTTATCATAATAATCGTAATAGGAATAAAGGATTTAAAATATATATGTAGATATGCAGGTGGTATTAACC